>CAYZVG010000081.1:0-10324 GCA_964481595.1 uncultured Occallatibacter sp.
CTTCAATCTCAATTAGTGTTCCGTTCGATGCCATGCTTTCTCCCCCGTTCAATTGCTAATTTCGCGATTCTGATTTTTGGCCTTGCGCAAAGCGCCACCCGCCATCCGCGCAGGACTACTCCAGCCGGATACGGTCTACGCTGTCCCAGCGCGACATGTCTGAGAGGATCACCGTGTCGCCTTCCTTCAATCCGTCGATCACTTGAATCTCGTTCACCGAGGCGCGGCCCACTTTGACCGGAACACGCGTGGCGCCCTTGCCATCGGGATCGAGCCGGAACAGACTCAGCGTGGAGTTCTCGTTGCCCAACGCAGGCCGGCCCACGTAGAGCACGTCCGTCATGCGCTCCAGGTCGATGGTGCCATCCACGCTCAGCTGCGGAACCGCGCCCGGCGGCAGCGGCCCATCCAGTTCTACGTCAACGGTGCGCGTTCCGTTCACTACCGAAGGATCGATGCGCGTAACGTGGCCAGCAATTACGCCGTTATGTGTGTCGATGGAGGCCGGCAGTCCGATCTGAATGTCGCGCGCCTGCGTCTCGGCAATCTGAAGGGCGGCTTTCAGCTTGTCGCGCTGGATTACCTCGGCCACACTCGTTCCCGTCGACACGTGCTGGCCCACCTGCAACGGCACGGGCAACGGCGCCAACGTGCCGGCGATGGTGGAGCGCACTTCGAGCGCCTGCGCCTGCTTCTGATAAAGATCGAGCAATGCCTGAGCCTGATCGATCTTGGTCTTCTGCGACGCAAGCTGCACTTCGATTGCTTTTTCATTCACCGAGAGCTGTTGCTGGCTAAGCTGGTGCTGTGCCGTCAACTGGTCGGCCGTGCTCTTCGACTTTTGGTAAGCCAGGCCCGAGATCACTCCCAGATCGAAGAGCGCCTTATCGGTCTGGGCCTGCAACTGGTCTTGCGTGTAGTTGGCATTCACCTCGGCAGCGGCGGTCTTCTTGTCCATCAAAGTGCTTTCAAGCTGCGCTTGCAGGCTCTTGTAGTCGGCTTCGGCCGCCTTGAGCGCCAGCCGCGCGTTCAGCAGTTCCTGCTGCAACTGCGGATCTGCAAGATCCATAATGACGGTATCTGGCGTGACCTGCGCGCCGGGCAGCACGCGAATGCGCATCACGGTAGCTTCGGTTTGCGCGGGAATGAGCTCGATGCTGTCCTCGCGCGGCACCAGAGAACCGGTGGACGCGCGCACCTGGCGCACCAGCGGACCGCGCTTCACCGTATCGGTCCACGTGGTTGAGCGGTCGACAGCGGGCGCGGCCGGTTTGAGCCGCGACACGGCGAACGCTGCCACAGCCAACACCACCACAACAACTCCGGCCCATGCCACGAACCGGCGCTTCTTCCTTTGCAATAAGTCGGGACGCGCGATATCCATCGCTGAAGTTACAAGCAAGCAGCGCGCCAAAGCGGCCACACCCCAGCACGTTGAAAACAAAACATCTGCGAGCAGCGCATCGCCATCAAGCTCCGCAGGAATGACCGCTTCCGCAGAACAACTGTCCGAATATGAACAGTCCGCTGCGAGCCTTTCTGCGCGGATTGGCACTCGCGTCTGCTGTTAAAATCTGATCCCAGATGACTTCACGAATTCTTGTGTATCTAGGCGTCGCTTTGGTGGGAGTGCTTTCCGTGTCTCAATTCGCACTTGCTCAGGCTCCTCTTCAAACCGTGCCGAAGGTCGACCTGAACCGTTACACCGGACGTTGGTACGAGATTGCAAAGTACCCAAACCGCTTCGAGCGGAAGTGTGACCGCAATATTACGGCGAATTATAGCCTTCGTTCTGACGGCAAGATTAGCGTTGTGAATGCATGTACGACTCACGAAGGCGCGCTCACCCAATCGAGCGGCTGGGCCAAAGTCGTTGACCCGAAAACCGGCGCAAAGCTCAAGGTGACTTTCTTTTGGCCGTTCTTTGGCGATTATTGGATTATCGACTTGGGCGCGAACTACGAGTACGCGGTTGTTGGCGAACCGAGCCGAGAGTACCTGTGGATTTTGAGCCGCAACGCGAAGATGGACGAAAAGCTCTATGGCGAAATTACAGCCCGTTTAGCAGCCAAGGGATACGATGCCAGCAAACTGGAGCGGGTTCGGCAGACCAATTAACCAAGATGCCTTTGCCGCTCGCGGATTAGCTACCGGCATCGAGATGCCTCCAGCGCCATCGGGAACGCTCGCAAACATGCACTCTCTCGAATCGAGAGTGAGTTCGAGGCGAATATCACGCGGCGACTGTGCTCCCCGATCCCGCCTTCATTGGCATCTGAACCTTTCGCAGAAAGCTCTCCACAGCCTGGACATTCAATGGACGGCTAAAAAAGTAGCCCTGACCTTCGTCACACTCATGCTTCATCAGAAACAATAATTGAGCCTCGTTTTCTATCCCTTCGGCAATCACTTTCAAGTCCAGTACCTTTGCCATGCTGATGATTGCAGCAGTGATTGCTGCGTCGTCGAGATTGAGTTCGACTTCCCTGATGAATGAGCGATCGATTTTGAGTTTCGTCACCGGGAATTGTCTCAAATAACTGAGGCTGGAATACCCCGTCCCAAAGTCATCGATCGCCAACTTCAAGCCCATGCTCTTCAGGCCATTGAGAACTTCGAACATGACATCTTCATTTGACAGGAGCAGGCTCTCGGTCAGTTCCAGTTCCAGGTATTGAGGGTCGAGGCCGGTCTCGTCCAGCACCTGCTTGATCAGCTCCCTGAAGCCCTCCTGGCGAAACTGCACAGCAGAGACATTCACCGCAATCGGCGCCAACAGGAGTCCATTGTCCTGCCATTGCTTCATCTGGCGGCAGGCGGTCCTGAGAACCCACTCTCCAATCGGAACAATCAGGCCGCTATTCTCGGCGACTCGTATGAATCTGTCGGGCATTACGAGTCCCCACTCCCGACTCTGCCACCGGATCAGCGCCTCCATGCCTATCACGCTGCCGTTCGCGATATTGATCTGGGGCTGATATACGAGAAACAACTCTCCTTTGTCGATGGCTGAGCGCAGACCATTCTCAAGGTTCAGTCGTTCCATGAGCGCCATATTCATCTCGTCGGTAAAAAAGCAGAAGGTATTGCTTCCTTGTTCCTTGGCGGAGTACATCGCCATATCTGCATTCTTGATCAGGGCTTCTGCATCTTCGCCGTGCTCGGGAAAGACACTGATGCCAAGGCTGCAAGTCACACTCACAGTACGACCCTGAATGACGAATTCACCCATTACCGATTTCACAATGCGCGTGGCAATGACCTCGACTTCGGCGAAATTTTCCACATTATTCAACAGGATCAGAAACTCGTCGCCACCCACGCGCGCCACGGTGTCTTCCTGACGAATCTCGTTCTTGAGGCGGCTCGCAACCTGCCGCAGCAGCAGGTCGCCGAACGAGTGCCCAAGTGAATCGTTAATGATTTTGAAGCGATCGAGATCGAGGAATAAGAGCGCAACGCCGCGCCCTCGCCGGCGTGCCGCAGCCACCGCTGTGTTCAGGTGTTCGCGGAGGAGCATCCGATTCGGCAACCCGGTAAGGGCATCATAGTAGGCCAGATAGTTCACCCTCTGCTGGGCAAGTTTGCGCTCGCTGATGTCCTGTTTGATTGCGATGAAGTGAGTGATTGTGCCTGGCTGCGATTCGACCGGAGTGATGGTCATTTCTTCCGGAATCAAGGCGCCGTCTTTGCGGCGATTGACAATCTCTCCGCGCCATGTTCTTCCCGAGGAGATGACATCCCACATTTCTTTGTAGAATCTGGCATCCTGCACGTCCGACCTCAGCAGGCTGCAGTTCTTTCCCATTACTTCTTCGGCAGAATAGCCGTAGAGAGCCGAGAAGGCCGGATTGGTCCAGACGATGTTTCCCTTCGCATCGGTGACGGTTATCGAGTTCGCAGCAGCCTCCAACGCAGCCGCCAGCAATTTGAGTCTTGCATTTGTTGCGGACAGTTCGGAGGTGCGCTCCGCAACCACCCGATCGAGATCTTCCATCCTCATTCGAGCCTGGTGTAGCGATGTCCACTTGGCAGTGAGCGCATGTGCAAGCTGGATGACCTCGATAATGTCAAACGGCTTCTTGAGCACTACAAAACTGTCTGACAGGCCCAAACGCCTGGAGATGTCGTGCCAGTTGTAGTCAGAATGCGCTGTACAGATAACGATCTGCAAATCGGGATCGGCCTCCCACAGATGACCGATCGTTTCCACACCGTCCCATCCCGGAGGCATCCGCACGTCGACAAAGGCCAGCGCATAGGGCCTGCCCGAGGCCTTTGCCTGCCGCACACATTCGAGACCGTCCTGTCCCTGGAATGCGGAGTCGATATCAAAAGCCACACCGGCGGTGCTCGTCACTCCGAACAAGAACTCTTCGTCTGCCGCCAGATCGGCGTCAGTCTCCGCGGGCAGAAGGATCTTCTTCAGATCGTTGTGAATGGCTTCGTTGTCATCCACGATAAGGAGCCGGTAGTGGTTGTTTGCGATTGTCATTATGCCGCCGTTTCTCCAAGCGTCTCGCAGCACTTGATGGGTAGCTCAAGCGTAAAGGTCGCGCCGGTGTTGGTGCCTTCGCTTTTTACGGTCAGAGCGCCACCAAGCTGTTTGGCAGCCAGGGCGCCGGAGTGTAATCCAAATCCGTGTCCATCCTGTTTGGTTGTGAATCCATGAGAGAAGATGCGCAATAGATTGGCCGAAGGAATGCCGATGCCGTTGTCCGTTATTCGGATCGCAACACGCTCTTCGCCAACCCGCACCATGCTGATGTTGATTTGCCGATCGGGATTGCCGGATGCCTTCACGGCATCCTTGGCATTTCGCACCAGGTTCAGCAAAATCTGCAGCACTTTGTGCCGGTCGGTATTCACGAGCGGCAGCTCTTCGCTCTCGATGTGCAGCGCAATGTGGTGCCGCTCGATGCCGAGCTGCGTAATGCCCAGCACATCCTTTATCAGATCGGCGAGCGCGAACTTTTCAAAGACACCTGAGGAGCGGGCATAAGTCTGCTGCATCGCCACGATCTCCTTAATATGATCGATGTGCCCGACCAGGCTGCCCACTTCCGCGCCCAGCATGTTGCGTTCCTGTTCAAGGTGGCGAGAGAGATTGCTCATGTAGGGGAGAACTCTTTGGCCGCGCGGGTCATTTGCCAGGAAATCGCCTAATTCGTTCTTGTGGTCATCGAGAACGTGCACCAATTCGCCGATCTGGCTTATGCGCGAATCGCGCAGATGATCGGAAACAATAGTGGCCGACACATTTACGCTGTTCAGCACATTGCCGACATTGTGCAGAACGCCGGTTGCCACTTCGGCCATTCCCGAGATACGGGAGAGCTCGATCAGCCGCTTCTGCGCCTCAGCCAATTCCGCGAGGGCATTGTCTTTGGCGACAATCTGCTCGCGCAGTTCTTGGGTTCGTTCGGTTACGCGCATTTCCAGACCATGTTTGGCCTCGGACAGTTGCTGATTGCGGCGCTGGATCGTATCCGCCATGCTGTTGAAGGCTTTGGCCAACTGCTCAATCTCGTCGCGGCTGTGGATATCGGCGCGGGCCAACAGGTCTCCGCCTGCCACCCGCTCAACGATCGACTGCAATTGCAAAATGGGTTTTACAAACCGCCCCGCATAGAGAATGGAGGCCAGCAAGCTGATCAAAACACAAACAATGGCAAGAACTCCGGTGCGAAGTTTCACCTGCCGCGAGCTTTCGTCATAGTCATCGAGCGACAGCCCAACGTGAATCCATCCCCACTGGATGCTGCTGTAATTGAAAGGAACAGCATAGTGAAACACGCGTCGGTTGAACATGGGCACGACCCCGAGCTCGCTTGAGGCCTGGCGCAACGACGGATACCAATAGTGGTCGCTCTGTTGCTCCATGCGCCAACCCTGGCGGTCCACGACAATGGAGAGGCCGTCATTTTTTGTGATCACCAGAAAGTCGACCGATTTGTCGCCTTTCAGAACTCCCATTGCATGCTCGACCACTGAGGAGTAGTCCTCGGTGACCGCAGCTTCTGCCACCTCGCCCTGGAGCGCGACTGCAACGCCGTTGGCCTTCGATTCCAATCCCTGCCGCAAGTCGCGTATCTGGCCAGGAATCATGACCGCAACAAAGATTCCCAGCGTGAGCAGCGTGACTGTCCAAGCCAGAAGCACGGTGCGGCGAGCGATACCGGTAGAGATATTCATGGATATTTACAGTTGTCCTTTCCGCAGACCCGGCTGCCTCGCCAACAATCGCTCATACTGCGACACCATCTCCAGCGTGCCCTTCATTACCGAGACCGGCTTCACGACGAATTGGTCGGATTGGTACAAGGCAACGATTTCCCTTCCCGCGGGCACCGTACTGATGTGTTGAATTGAGTCGATCAGAGACTTGCGTGCATTCGCCGTTGTGGTGCGTCGAAAGCCGAACACAATCGGGATGACCTTGGGCGACACCGCCAGTGCATGAAGGTCCCGGCCAAGCTGCGGATTCAACTCCACTGCCGTATCCCAGCTTCGTCGCGCCAGACAAGCTGCATCCACCCGGCGAAAGAAGACCGGCAGCACAACCTGGTTCAAGCTGTCGTTGAACTTCTGGCTGGCAAAAAAACTATCCGGCTCAGGCAGGTTATGTGCAGCCAGCATGGTCCTCAACCATGCTGGCAGAAGAACCATGTCGCGATGGAGGTGATACAGAAAGTGCGCTCCGCGAAGATCCGCAAGCTGATTGAACCGGCTGCCGCTGTGCACCAGAATTACATACTCAATTCCTTCGGCCAGATAGTCCTGAATTACCAGTGAATCGGGATCGGTCAAGTCGACTAACTTTGCGAATTCCAGGGCGGTCACACCATAGCAGTCGAGCGTCCCCTGGCGGACGCGCTGAACCAGGTCCTCGGAAGGGATAAATACTTCAGGAACAGCCTCAGCCGTGGAATAGCCCCACTGTCTATGGACCTCGTTGAGCCAGACCTTATAGGCAGCCCGCGCGTCGGCGACGTTGGCGCCCGCCAGCGTATCGGTGCTCACCGCCAGCCGCAGGATCTGCGTTCCATTCTGGCCGTTGCAGTATCCCGGCGCCAGCGCGGCAGCCGTTGTGCCAACCATCAAGGACAGATACTGCCGCCGTGTCATTTGCCTTTCTGAGCTTTCCATCTACTCACACTTCCATCTAGACTCTTCGTGTAATTTAGGGCCGTTTATTTCGTGGGCCTGCCTGCTGCGTTGAAATCCGCTCCGCCTCGCGGATCATTGCCAGCGTTCCTGTCATGATCGATACCGGGCGTTGAACAAATCCGTTGGCTTGGTAGAGGGCGGCCATCTGACGTCCCTGAATTGTGTTGGTGACGTTGAGCATCGAATCCAGAAGCAGCTTGCGGCCTACAGGATTGCAGTTACGCCGAAAGGCGATGACAATTGGAATGACCTTGGGCGACACAGCCAGGATTTGGAGATCGTGGCCAAGCTGCGGGTTCAGTTCCACCGCAGTCTCCCAACTCCGCCTCGACAGACAGGCTGCGTCCGCGCGCCGAAAGAAGACCGGAAGCACAACCTGGTTTATGTTGTCGCGAGGTGAAATGTCCCCGAAAAACCGTCCTGACGAGGGGAGGTTACCTACAGCCAGCATGGTGTCGAGCCAGAGAGGCATCATCACCATGTCGCGGTGGCGATGCGATAGAAGCTGTGCACCGCGGAGATCGGCAATCTTTTTGAATGAACTGCTCTTATGCACAAGCAGAATATATTCAATCCCATCTGCTAAATAGTCCTGCAGCACGACGGTCCCCGTGTCGACGAGATCGATGAGTTTTGCATATTCCATGGCGGTAACGCCAAAACTCTCCACCGTCCCCTGCCGAACATCTCGCATGATCTCCGAAGAGGGGATGAAGACGCCTGGAACCACCTCGGCGGTAACTTTGCCTCCTTGCAGCTTGTTGTATTGGTTGATCAGCGCCAGATAGGCAGCCCGAGCGTCGTCAATGTTGACACCCGCAAGCGTGTCGGTACTGATCGCGAGGCGAAGAAGGTTCTGTTCGATCTCGGCACGGCACAGTTTTGGCGCAAATGCGGCAGCGCTCGCTCCCGCAAGGAGAGCCAGGCACTGCCGACGGGTAACTTGTTGACTGCTACAGTTCATCTCTTCACTCTTAACTCGATTGCTTGATCAAGTGCATTCCCGTCGAATTTCCGAGAAGACGATTTGCACACTTGGCCCAAGCAGTCCCTAATGACTCGCTTTCAATTCGTCTTGAACGCTCTTGCCCACTATTAGATCGATTCTGGCTTTGAGTGCCTGATGGTCATAAACCGCTTTGTCATGCGCCGCAGTAATCAGAGCCTCTTGCAGTTGAGCCCGGATCACTTTTTCCGTCGCTACCAATCCTGTTTGATACCCGCGCAACGTCAGTTCGGAGTCGTCCTTCGCAGCGGTCGAAGCATCCTGCGTTGCCTGCACAGCCTTTTCACTGGCGCCCAGATCCTGGAACAGGCTGCGGAGCTGAAGACCGAGACCCTCGGCCAAAAGCAGCTTCTTCTCCTTGAGCTGGCCGATCTTCGCGCGTGCTTCGGCAACCTTCTCGCGGGTCAGGAATCCATCGAAGATCGGAATCTCCACTCCCAGATCGACTGACCAGCCGTCTTTGTTGTTGGAGCTCGATAGACCGCCATCGTAGCTGTTCCACCGTTTGTGCAACTCGCCCTTGAGCCCGATCTTGGGCATGTATCCGCTGGACGCCGTGGTGCGCTCGCCTTCAAGCGCCTTCAGTCCGGCGTCGATCTCCGCCCAGTCCGGATTGAATTCGTAAGCCGTTGAGACCAGGTCGTCCAGGTTTTCTCCCGAGGGGTTGTAGGGAATTGTTTCGTCCTTCGGGATGACAGTCGCTTTCCACGACAAGCCCATTGTGTAGGCCAGGGCAGCCTCGGCCGATGCCTCGTTGGCCTCCAGCGGCGCCACCATCGATCGCACCGTCTCGGTCATC
Source organism: uncultured Occallatibacter sp. (assembly GCA_964481595.1). Classification (GTDB taxonomy): domain Bacteria; phylum Acidobacteriota; class Terriglobia; order Terriglobales; family Acidobacteriaceae; genus Telmatobacter. The sequence continues at coordinate 8,976 of CAYZVG010000081.1, forward strand.
ACCTTGTTGTCGAGGTAGTCGGTTTTGTTTACAGTGCCCGAGCCATCCTTGTAGATCGACTCGGTCATCTTGAGGGTTGCTTCCATGCGCTCCAGCGTGTCATTACCCAGCAGATGAAGCTGGCGAGCCAGCACCGCGCCATAGTACATGCGGATGACATTCTCAGTGAGTTCCAGATCTGTACGGCGCGCTTCGGCTTTGGCCACGCTCACCGCGCCCTGCGACTGCTCGCTGTAACCCTTGCGCATTCCGCCATCGATGAGGAGCCACTTGAAGTCGCCTGAGACAGATTCCGTCAGCGGGCTCATCAGCTTTACGTCTTGTGCCGGAATGGGAAACATCTGGGTACTGGTGTTGATCGTCTGGCCGGGAAAGCTCACCGGCATCTGCACGGCGACCGGCGGAAGCCCTGGGCCAAACGCATTGGCCGGAATCGTGACAGTCGCTGTTCCGCCGGGAACGGCGATGGACTGTGCCGGGATATACATGCTGCTGGCCGGATAGATAAAGTTGGGCGACGAACTCATCTCTTCCACACCGCCGTTGGCATTGATCTGCGGCCAATAAGCAGCCAGCGCCTGGCGGTGCTGCGCCTCGGCAATGGCAACTGCAAACTGGCTGGCGGGACGGCTGTGGTTCTTTTCCATCGCAATGCGCAAACAGTCGTTGAGCGACAGCACCTGGCTGCCTTCTGACTGCGCTTGCCCAAATGCCAGCGGAAGATCCGCTAGTTGGAACAAAGTAAGAACACTAAATATGCTTATAAATGACAAGTTAATGGGTTTCATAAACTTCATATCGACAATTCACCGGATAATTCCAATCCCGAAGTATCTTTGGCCCACTTCGCGGCATAGAAGCACCTTCGCCGAAGATTCGCTTCTTGCGGCTCATACCGGAATTCCAAATCAGAAAAAGCAATATCCAGTTGTTGCTGGAGGCCTCTTGACGTGTCGCTCGTTGAGGGTACGCCGCAAAATCAGGATAGAGTGATTCACGTAAGTCGATGCAGCGTCTTTTGCGCAAGTTGGATTTGTGTTTGGTGGATTCTGCGATATTGTCAGTTCGATCTTGCCTTGATAGAAAATCTCACCATGAAACTTCAGCGTCGCACCGTTGCGTTCATTGCAATCGCGGTGGCTTCCATGTGTCTTGTGCGGACGGGGCTGTTGGTTTGGCGCTTTGAGTTGGCATCCGGCGTCTATTGTTACAGCAGTTGAAACTGAAGCTTCCGGACCAGCGACGACGTAGGCATAGCCCCAATCCAGGGCCCTGCGGCGATTATGAGAGACAATCTAGGGAACCCCTGCGCAGGTGCGTGATTTTGCATCGACAACGCGAGCGCAGTT
>CAYZVG010000082.1:0-10268 GCA_964481595.1 uncultured Occallatibacter sp.
CAGGCCGCTCTGCACTTTGCCAAGTTCGCCTGCAAGGTGACCATGCTGGTTCGCGGTGAAGGTCTTTCGGCCACCATGTCGAAATATTTAATCGATGAGATCGAGCGCACATCGAATATTGTGGTAGAGCCGCGAACCCAGGTGGTCGAGGCCATTGGCGATGAGCGTCTTGAAGCGCTGCAACTGGAAGGACCGAAAGGCGTCTATCGGATTCCGGCAACGTCGCTGTTTGTGTTTATCGGCGCAGCTCCCGGAACCGAGTGGTTGCCGCCTTCGATCTTGCGGGATGAGAAAGGATTCTTGCTGGCCGGCCCGGATCTGCGAACTGAGGGACGGCTGCCGGAGATCTGGCGCGATGCGCGCGAGCCGTTCTTGCTCGAGTCTAGCGTGCCAGGGGTTTTTGTCGCCGGCGATGTGCGGTACGGCTCGGTAAAGCGCGTGGCTTCGGCGGTGGGCGAGGGATCGATCGCGGTGCAGATGGTGCACCAGTATCTGGCCGGGTTTTAATCGGCGAGCCAGTGCGATTTCGTTGGTATGTGTTAAAAAAATTCGATCGGCTAGCGGGAATTGAAAGAGGCACGGTCTGAGAACAGAATGCGAGCGGGGATGAGCGAGGGCGAACAAGGGCTCAGGATTGAATCGGCGTCGAGTGAAGAGGTTGTTGAGGCTCTTCGCAGCACCCGTCCCTTTGCCGCTGTTGGCGTTGAAGAACTGCGGACTGCGCTTGCCGATGGACCTTCCGTCGAGCGCGTCTTTGCTCCCGCGGGCGCGGTGCTTGTGCGCCCAGAAGAGGACAGGCGTTACTACTGGCTGGTACTCGATGGAGAAACGCGCGCCGAGCGCCCCGAAGAAGACGGCTCGCTGACGCTTGCGGGCTCGGCGCATTCCGGCGATGGCTTTGGCGAGGTGACGATTCTCTTCGCGAAAAACCGCTCGCCGTTTTTGGTGAGTGCGGTCCGCGGCTCCACGCTGATTCGTATTGACGAAGCGGGCTTTTGGAAGCTGATGGCCTGCTGTGCCGAGACACGCAAGGTTGTGCTCGCAGACATGGCGCAGCGATTCCAGGCGTACCAGACAGAGGCGCTGCATCGCGAAAAGCTGGTGTCATTGGGAACCCTGGCAGCCGGGCTCATGCACGAGCTGCACAATCCCGGCTCAGCGGCCAAGCGCTCGGCATCTCAGTTACGCCAGAACCTTACCCGTCTGCAAGAGATGAGTCTGCGCTCCGCGAGCAAACCCAAGACACAACTGCAGCTCGAGTGCATGCACAGCCTGCTCACTCATGCGGTGCGCGGCTGCCACGCGCCTGCAATGAGCTCGCTTGAGCAGTCGGATGCTGAAGAGGCCATGTCGGAGTGGCTGCAGTCGGCTGGCGTTGAAAACGCCTACACCATCGGGCCGGCGCTGGTGGCCATCGGTTTTCACCAGCAGGAGCTGGCCTGCGCGCGCGCGGAGTTTGACGCCGCCAGTTTTTCAGATACGCTCAACTGGCTTGAGGCGCTGGTCTCAAGCGTATCGCTGGTTTGCGCGATTGAAGAGAGCATTGCCCGCATCTCCGAACTGGTGATGGCGGTAAAGAAATTTGCATATGCCGACCGCAAGCCCGAGCAAGAAGTGGATCTGCACGACAATCTGCAAAGCACACTCACCATTCTTGGCCATAAACTACGTATTCGCGAAATCGAAGTAGAGAAGCGCTTTGAGGCCAATCCGTCGACCATCCGCTCGCGCGGTTCGGCGCTCAGCCAGGTGTGGACCAACCTGATCGACAACGCCGCCGACGCCTCACCCGAGCGTGGCAAGATCGAGATTGCAACGTGGAACGAGCGAGGCACTGGCGAGGAGCCGGATTGGCTCGCGGTGAGCATCGCCGACCATGGCGCAGGAATTCCACCTGAGGTCAGACCACACATCTTCGAGGCGTTCTTCACCACCAAGCCGCAAGGTTCGGGAACAGGATTGGGACTCGAGATTGTCAACCGCATCGTGACGCAAAAATTTGGCGGCAAAATCGACGTGGAATCGGAACCGGGAAATACGCGCTTTATTGTCAGGCTGCCGGTGAAGAGCATTGCCTCAGAGGATGCGGGACAATCCTGAAATCCCGATAGAAACAGCGGCCGTCATCCTTGTATCTGCCTGTTCCCTGATCCCTGTTCCCTGTTTGTCAGTTTGGGGGTGGTGAGTCGAAGGATATGCGGTTGTTCTTCAACGAACCCTGGAATCACCACACTAGTGGGTGCCATCCCCCAGCCGGCTCCGGTGGGCCCACAACCCCAAACCGGGGTTGCCGATGAAGAAGATCTCTTCGCCATCCACCGTGTTCCATCCCTGGCAAAGTTTGTTTGGATCGTAGCGCTCGGTCATATTTTGCAGATCCCCGAATGTGAAGCCGACGCTCTCGACCTCTTTCCGCGTCAAGTGGCCAGGACACCACGTAATGTTGAATCGCTCCTCTGACGAGCCGTGGATCAGGTGCGCAGCCGCGCTCAAATCCGAGCCAAGATCGGCGTTTTCCCTCACCGCTTTAAGTGTCGCCGGCGTTCCGTTGTAGCCATACTTGCGAATCAGCTTGTCGATGCCCTTGTCTTCGCCGAACTCATGCACGCCGGGAGCAAGGATGATCAGTTCCGCGCCATCGGCCAGCGCCATACGCGTGCGATAGACGGCCTTGTTGCCGATCCACGTGGAATGAAACTCACTGGGATCGAGATAGACCACAGCCTTCCTGATCTGCCTGTCGAGAATCTCGAAGTTGACCTTGAGGCTGAGTTCCGCGGCGGCCAGAAAACACTCAATGTCGTTGCCGATGAACAAACCGCGCACGGCCAGCTTTCCGTCGGCTTTGCGGCCCACCACAGTCAGCACATAAACGATTGGTAAATAACGCAGAAAATGGTCCGCGGCATAGTTGAGCACATTGCGCACCGGGTTCACGGCGCGGCCCATGATGCGTTCCATGCCGTAGACTGCGCCCAGGTAGTGGCTGCGGTTAATGCCTTCGCGCCCGCCCGCGCCCACCAGAATATTTTTGGTGTAGTTGGCCATGCCGATCACTTCGTGCGGCACCACCTGGCCGATGGAAAGTATCAGATCGAATCCGCCGCTGGAGATGAGCTTGTTCACCTGTGCGGGCCACGTGTAGTCGAGCTTGCCTTCCGACTGCTCGCGGATAAACGAGGCCGGCACTTCGCCAAGCGTCTCCACATCGGTGCGCCAGTTGTGAACGCGGAACAGTTCCTGCGGTACGCCGGGAAACATGTGCTCAATCTGGTCTGACCTCATTGGCGTATGTGTGCCAATGGCGGGCAGAACAGCCTTCAGCTTTTCGCCGTAATGTTTGTAGATAAACCCGGTGATCTGACCGGCGCGCGAGTGCTCGCGGCTCTGGTCGGGAGGCACTGCGAGAACATTGCTGCGCTGGCCGAGTTTGGCCAGGCTTTCAGTCAGCAGGCCTTCCAGATCCTGTGGCGAAAGTTCGGTATCCGCACTGCCGATGCAGCAATAGAGGCTCATGCGTAGATCTCTGCCTTCTTCAATCCCGGCGCGAGTGTCACTATCACCGCCAGGGCCACAAGGTAAGCGCCTGATGCGATCACGATCAGCATAAAATAGCTGCCTGTGGCTTGCAGCACGTGGCCTGCGAACAACGCAATCAGAAATCCGCCGAGAGAGCCGGCCATGCCGCCGATGCCGGTGACTGAGCCCACTTCGCTGCGCGGAAACATGTCGGATACAGTGGTGAAGATGTTGGCCGACCAGCCCTGGTGCGCGCCGGCAGCAAGCGAGAATAGCGCAATGGCCACCCACTCAGAATGTGTGTAGTTGGCCAGCAGAATGGGAACCACCATGCACGCGCATAACAGCATTGCAGCCAGGCGCGAGTTGCCTTGTGAGAGCCCCATCTTGCGGAAGGGCCGCGGCAGCCATCCGCCAGTCACGCTGCCCACGGTCGAGACGTTGTACACAATAAAGAGGGGCAGCCACAGGTGCGCCAGATCCACGTTGAATTTGGAGCTGAAGTACTTCGGCATCCAGAAGAGGTAGAACCACCAGACGGGATCGGTAATGAACTTGCCGAGCGCGAAGGCCCACGTCTGGCGGAAGGTGAGCAGCTTGAGCCACGGGGTGGCTGGCATTGCCTCGTAAATCTCCTGCGGCACGCCGGCGAGCGGGGCTGTTCTCTCCTCAATGTAATTGAGTTCGGTGGCGGTGAGTTTCTTTGACTCGGTCGGACTGGAGTAAGTAAAGAACCACAACACGATCCAACTCGCGCTGAAAACTCCGGTAAGCAGAAACGCTGCGTGCCAGCCGTATCGCACCGCAACCCACGGCACCGCAATGGGAGCGATGATTGCGCCCACATTGGCGCCGGAGTTGAAGATGCCTGTGGCCAGCGAGCGCTCATTCTGCGGAAACCACTCGGCTACCGTCTTGATGGCGGCGGGAAAATTTCCTGACTCACCCAGTCCCAGGCAGGCGCGCGCAATGCCGAACTGGAGCACTGTGTTGGCCAGCGCGTGGCCCATGGCTGAAACGCTCCACACTGCCATAATGATCATGTAGCCGATGCGCGTGCCCACCTTGTCAACAAAACGGCCCACGCCCAGCATGCCCGCCATGTACGCAAACTGAAAAGCCATCACCACGTAGCTGTAACCCACCTCCGACATGTGAATGCTGTGCTGAATGGTGGGCGCCAGGATCGCAATCACCTGCCGGTCCATGTAGTTGATTGACGTGGCGATGAACAGCATGGCGCAGATTGTCCAGCGCACGTTTCCAATCTTTGCGCCGAGCGAGGGTTCTTTGATCAGAATGCCTGAATTGGAGTGGGCCATCATAAAGATAATTTCCTTAAAGGCGGTATGCCTTCTTGGCGAGAGAGTAAGCCAGCTCGCGCGCCAGTTCAAATGCTTCGTCTTCTTCAAGACGGTGTTGAGCTACAAGATTGCCCAAAAATGCCGCGTCGACGCGGCGAGCCACATCGTGTCGTGCCGGAATGGATAGAAAAGCACGGGTGTCGTCGTTGAATCCCACCGTGTTGTAGAAGCCAGCGGTCTCGGTCGTCTGCTGGCGAAAGCGCATCATCCCCTCGGGGCTGTCGTGGAACCACCAGGAGGGCCCCAAGCGCAGGCAGGGATAGTGGCCGGCCAGCGGCGCTAGTTCGCGGCTGTAGTTGGTTTCGTCCAGCGTGAACAGGATGATGGTGAGATCCTTCTCGTTGCCGAACCGCTCAAGCAAAGGACGAAGCGCGTGCACATAGCCGGTTGGTGTTGGAATATCTGCGCCCATGTCGCGGCCGTACTTCTCAAACACCTTGCGATTGTGGTTGCGTACGCAGCCTGGATGGATCTGCATCACCAATCCGTCGTCAAGACTCATGGCAGCCATTTCGGTAAGCATCTGGGCGCGGAAGAGCTCGTTCTCCGCGGCCGTAGATTTGCCTTGCAGAACCTTGCCGAACAGAGCAGCAGCTTCACCCGCGGGCAAGTCGGCGGTTTGCACGGTTGGATGGCCGTGATCGGTCGAGGTGCAGCCTAGATTCTTGAAGCGGAGCCGCTCCTTGCGTAGCGCACTCAGGTAGCCCTTGTAGGTCGATATATCTTCGCCGCTCTGCTCGCCTAGCTTTGCGACCATTCCGGCAAACCCTTCGAACTCGGGATCGACAACAGGGTCGGGACGGAATGAAGGAATAATACGCGCCTTCCAGCCAGAGTCGAGAATTGCCTGGTGATCCTTCAGCAAATCCAGCGGCGATTCTGTGGTTGACAGCACCTCAAGATTGAACCGCTCATAGAGAGCCCGTGGCAAAAACTCCGGTGTGCGCAGCTTCTCGTCGATCATGTCGTAATAGAGGTCGGCAGTCTCCGCTGTGAGCCGCTCCGTGATTCCGAACAGCTCTTGAAATGCGTAGTCGAGCCAGATGCGTGTCGGCGTACCGCGAAACAGATAGTAGTGGCTGGCAAACACGCGCCACACCTTGCGCGGATCTTCGATCCTGGGCTGGCCAATGCCTAACTCGTCCAAAGATACGCCCTGGCTGTAGAGCATGCGGAAGACGTAGTGATCGGGCTGCACAAAAAGGGAAGCGGGATCGGGAAAAGGCAAATTCCGCGCGAACCAGCCAGCCTGCGTGTGCCCGTGCGGACTAATGATTGGCAGACTCCTGGTAGAAGCGTAGAGCGCGCGGGCAACTTTTCGTGCCGTTTCTTCAGCAGGGAACAGGCGATCGTCGTGGAGCAACATAGCTGGAATTGTACCTCTCGGTACTTCATGCTGGTCAATTGGCCCGCAATGAGGTCAGACCACAAATTTACCCGCTTGCAACATGGCGCGTAACCGGCCCACCGGGGAAGAATGCAGGCCTGAAAACGCGACTGCAATGTTAAGCTCATTTTGTCGGATTTTTGCGCATTTATCAGGAAGGCAGATGCGGTTTATGCCGAGGATGAAGCAAGACGAGCCCAACACGCACCGCACCATGCAGGTGGTTAACCACATCCGGTCGCTCATTGAGAACGGAACATTGCAGCCGGGCGACAGACTCCCTCCTGAACGTGACTTTGCGCGAAGGCTCAGAATCAGCCGCGCCAGTCTGCGAACTGGAATTGGATATCTGGCGGCCATGGGCGTGATGAAGGTCCGGCATGGTGTGGGCACTTTTGTTGCAGACGGCCCGCCCGAGTTCGGCAAGGCCTCGCTGGGCATGATGGGGGCGCTTCATGGGTTTCAAACCTGGCAGATGTACGAGGCCCGCATCATCATCGAGAGCAACATTGCCGCGCTGGCCGCCGAGCGCGGCAAAGACGAGCACCATGCAGCTATGGCCGAGGAAGTGGCGGAGATGTTTGCGGCCATGGACAGCCCTGCGGATTTTCTAGTGCACGACCTGTTGTTCCATCGCATCATCTCCCAGGCCTCGGGCAACCCCATTCTTGCCGCTGTGATTGAAACCATCACCTCCGCGCTGTACGAGAAGCGCCGCAAGACGGTGGAGCGCGCGACGTATCTGCGTGAGTCCGCGGAGATGCACCGGGAGATCTACCGCGCCATCCGCAATCGCAAGCCTGAAGAGGCGCGCAAGCTGATGGAGGAGCACCTGCGCATGGCCCAGGTGGCGCAGGGGCAGGAGCGTCCTCTTGAGCGCGATGCCGCAAGAGCAAAGGCCGCGGCACCTGTTGCCGTGCGCACCTGAGCGCTTACCGCCGCAGCGGCGTTCCACATCCAAAAACCTCGATCCGCGCCACTTATATAGATGAGTTTCCAGTGCCTTACCCGCATGCCCATTTTGTGGGATTGCCGCCTTTAAAAATCCCGGACAGACTCGTCGCATGAATGTGCCAATGGGGGAGGGAAGAGGGCGACTGTTTTGGGGCAGATCGCCCTCCTGCATGTTGAGTGCCGTAAATCACCGGCGCTTCGTTTCGTCCGGCGCAAAATCCGGAATGTGGGCTCCTGTCGTGTTGAGATTCTCCCTGCTGTTCACACTTTTCGCTTTTCCGGCTTCCAGCTTCAGCGCTGCTGAAGACCTGTCCGCGCAAATTGAAGCGATGAAGAGTGCGTATGCAGCATCCGGCAGCATTGTGGCCATCGATCGCTATCGAATCGTGATTGAGCCACGGATGCCCAGCCCGCTCTGCGCATTGCCCATGAACAGAGATGGAAAAACTGCTTGGAACTACTACACATTTCCGCTGGCTTCCATCACTATTTCTCTCAGCGATGTTGACGAGACCCAGATTGCGGAAGACCGCGTGTTCACCACTGCTAACGCCGCCGCAACCTACAAGCCCGGCGACCAGGGCGATGCCATAATGGTTGTGATCGCGGTGGTGCCCGGAAAGCAGTTCCACACGCTCGTCTACGACCGCGAGAAATTCGAGCGGCTCGGTCCCGGACCGCACGCAAGCGGAGAATACGGCCAGGCGCCAGACGACACCGAGGCATTCGGTCTCACCTTTTCCGATCCAACTGCAGCGCGCGCCTTTGAGGCAGCGCTTAAAGACGCGGTCATCCAGGCTAAATATAGTAAGAGGTTTCAACAGATACAGAAACCATCAAATTAAATTAAACAGTGCGGTACGGCAGTTATAAAGTGTCATTCTAGATTGAACGGCAAACACAAAATCGGCGGTCTCCATCAGGAGACCGCCGCTTTGTTCATTCATACAAACCGCTGCTCACGCGGTGTAAGTGGTGGAGGAGACGCGCCCGCCGTGGCCGGTCCAATTGGTGTGGAAGAACTGCCCGCGTGGCTGATCGACGCGCTCGTATGTGTGCGCGCCAAAGTAGTCGCGCTGCGCCTGCAGCAGGTTGGCGGGCAGGCGGCCGGCGCGATAGCCGTCAAAAAACGCCAGTGCCGTTGAGAACGCAGGCGTGGGCACGCCCAGCTTGATGGCCTGCGTCAGCGCCCTGCGCCACGACGGATGGTACTTGTTCACAGCACGCGCGAAGAACTTATCCAGCAGCAGATTTTCCAGGCCCGGCTTTTTGTGGAAGGCGTCTTTGATATTGTTCAGGAACTGGCTGCGGATGATGCAGCCGCCGCGCCACATCAGTGCGATGCCGCCCATGTTCAGGTTCCAGCCGTTCTCTTTAGCCGCCGCGCGCAGCAGCATATAGCCTTGCGCATACGAGACGATCTTTGAGCAATAAAGCGCCCGCCGCACGTCCTCAATGTACTTTGCGCGGTCGGCGATCTTCGGCTTGGCCGTGGGTCCCTTCAAAACGGCCGACGCGGCCACGCGTTCATCTTTCAGCGACGACAGGCAGCGCGCAAACACACTCTCGCCAATCAGCGTTACCGGCTGGCCGTTATCGAGTGCGCTGATCACCGTCCACTTGCCGGTGCCCTTCTGCCCGGCGGTGTCCAGAATCTTGTCTACCAGCGGCGCGCCGTCCTCGTCTTTCTTTGCAAAAATATCGCGCGTAATCTCGATCAGGTAGCTGTCCAACTCGCCCTTGTTCCACTCGGCAAACACCTCGTGCAACTCGTCCGGCGTAAGGCCCAGTCCGTGACGCAGCAGGTCGTAGGCTTCGCAGATAAGCTGCATGTCGCCGTACTCGATTCCGTTGTGAACCATCTTTACAAAATGGCCCGCGCCGTCCTCGCCTACCCAGTCGCAGCAAGGGGTTCCGTCTTCAACCTTCGCGGCAATCGCCTGGAAGATTGCCTTCACATGTGGCCATGCGGCGGGGTTGCCGCCCGGCATAATCGAAGGGCCGCGGCGCGCACCCTCTTCGCCGCCGGAGACACCGGTGCCAATAAACAGAATGCCCTTTTCCGCCAGCGCTTTGGTGCGGCGGTTTGAGTCAGTAAACAGCGAATTGCCGCCGTCGATGATGATGTCGCCGGCCTCAAGGTGCGGAGCGATGTGGTCAATCATCTGGTCCACGGTGTCGCCGGCCTTCACCATCAGCATGATGCGCCGTGGCCTCTTCAGCATGCCCACGAGTTCTTCGATCGAGTGGGCGCCGGCCACTTGCGTCCCCTTGGCTTCGTTCGCCAGAAAGTCGTCTACCTTTGTGACGGTGCGGTTGAAGACGGCAACCTTGAATCCGTGGTCGTTCATGTTGAGTACAAGATTCTGTCCCATGACGGCAAGGCCGATCAGGCCGATATCACACACAGGTTCTGGCATAATTCTCTCCGAGCACACATTTTAGCATTCAGCGATTTCAGAAGTTAGCTTCATGCTTTTCCGTGGTCTGACCACTGTCATGCGCGCGTTTCTGCCTCGCAGGCTAAAGCGTGATTCCCGCGGAGCGATAAATGCGCGCGATGTAATTCATGTCGCGCAGCCCCTCTTCGCCGGGGCTGGTTGGCTCGAGCCCGTTCAAAATACAATTTGAAAAGTGGTCGGCCTCGGCTGCAAATTGATAAGGGTCGCGAGCAGGGCTTTGCTCGTCCAGCCGCGTGCCCCAGTACTGGGCGCGCAGGCGAGGTCCGTCGTAATTGAACGCCGGGTCCACCTCAAGCCAGCCCCTCGATCCGTACACGCGAAAGTAGCCATCCATCTGCGCGCCGTATGTGGTGGAGCAACTGGCCAGAATGCCGGAAGGAAACTTCTCCGTCCACACCACGTTTTCTTCCACTTCGTTAAAGCGCCCACTGTGGTCAAGCGTTGATGCAAAGGCCTCAAAGTCCACCGGCTCCTCGCCAGTCAGGTAGCGAGTTGCATTCAGGCAATAGATGCCCACGTCAAACACCGGTCCGCCGCCGGCCAGCTTTTTTTTCAAGCGCCAGTCGCTGGGGCCGCAGCTAA
>CAYZVG010000083.1:0-10258 GCA_964481595.1 uncultured Occallatibacter sp.
TCTTGGTGAACTTGTATGCGCCGTGGCTGGTGCCGATGGCGATGGCCAGCGCGTCAACGCCAGTGCGCTCGGCAAACTCGACAGCCTGGTCGGGGTCGGTGAGGTGGTCAAGACCGCTGCCGCCGGCTCCGTGGCCGTCTTCAACGCCACCCAGGACGCCGATTTCGCCTTCGACCGTGACGCCGCGATCGTGCGCGAAGTCGACAACCTGCTTGGTGACGGCGACGTTCTCTTCAAACGTGGCAGGGGTCTTGCCGTCTGGCTTGAGCGAGCCGTCCATCATGACCGAGGTGTAGCCCAGGTCGATGGCGCTTTTACAGGTCTCAAAGCTATTGCCGTGATCCTGGTGCATGGCGATGGGAATTTCAGGGTTGAGCTCGGCCGCGGCCTGGATGAGCTTGAAGAGGTAAAGATCCTCGGCGAACTGGCGCGCGCCACGGCTGGCCTGCACGATGACCGGGGACTTGGTTTCCTTGGCCGCCATCATGATGGCCTGGATCTGTTCCATATCGTTCACGTTGAACGCGCCGACGCCGTAACCACCCTTGGCAGCTTCGTCGAGGAGCTGCCGCATTGATACGAGAGGCATAGAGAATTCTCCTTTGTGTGCAGTTGTCTCCGGTGGCCTGAGCGCTGGGTCTTGCCGGCTGCGGAAGCTGCAATCATCCCTATGGTAGCAGAGGCGTGCAAGCGGAAAATGTGGCCGAGAACACAGTGCGGCGTGGAGGAAAGCGCCGAAGAACCCCACAAAACAGGGAGGAAAGGGGGAGCGGGGAGATTTGCGGGGGATTTACGTTTGGATTGCCCAGAATGGGGCGTGGCCCGGCGGTGTATTCTCAACCCTGAATGAAGCGCATACTTACAGCCCTGGTTTTGATTCCGTTGGTCCTGCTTCTGGTCTTCCTTGGGCCGCGATGGCAGTGGTTGTTTACGCTGGCGGTGGCGGGGATTGCCTCGCTGGCAGCCTGGGAGTTTATGGGCCTGGCCGAACAGGGCGGATTCAAGCCGCCGCGCGGAGCGGTGATTGCGGCGATACTGGCGCTGTTTGCCACCAGCTTTGAGTGGCCGGAGAGCACGGCGGCGGTGTTTTGCGTGCTGAGCCTGGCGCTGCTGGTGTATTGCACGTTTCTGCGCTCGGTTGAGACGGTGATGGCGGATGCGGCTTCAGCGGTTTTCTGCCTGGTGTACGTGGGATTTACGCTGACCAGCCTGCCCGCGCTGCGCGAGCTGGCCAACGGGCCTTCGATGGTGTGTTTTCTGCTGTGCGTGGTGTGGGCCGGCGACTCGGCGGCGCTCTACGTTGGGCGCGCCTGGGGCAGGCACAAGATGTCGCCGACGATCAGCCCGAACAAGACCTGGGAGGGCGCGATTGGCTCAATGGCGGGCAGCCTGCTGATGGCCGGTATCCTGCTGGGGCTTGCCGGCTGGATGCAGACGTGGAACTCGGCCCTGCTGTCGTATCCTGACGCGCCGGCTTACTGGCTGCTGCTGGCGGCGCTGGTGAACGTGGCGGCGCAGGTGGGCGATTTGGCGGAGTCTGCGCTGAAACGCTCAGTGGGCGTGAAGGACTCCGGAACGCTGCTGCCGGGGCACGGCGGGGTGCTGGACCGCATGGACGCGGTGCTGCTGGCGGCTCCGGCGTTGTGGTACGCTCAGGTTATCCGGCAAATCTTTTAGGACTCTATTTAGAAATTGAAGCGACTCGCCATTCTCGGTTCCACCGGCTCCATCGGCCAAAGCACTCTTTCTATCGTTGAGCAGTTCCCGGACCGCTACGCGGTCGGGACGCTGGCTGCCGGGCGCAACATTGACACAGCTTTTGCGCAGACGGTTCGCTGGCGGCCGAAGCTGGTCTCGCTGGCCACCGAAGAGCTGGCCGGGGAACTGGCCGCACGGCTGCGGCAGGCCGGCGTGACCGGCGTCGAGGTGGTTTACGGGACGGCAGGCACGGTCGCCTGCGCTACCCGGCCGGATGTGGATTTTGTGGTTTCCGCCATCGTGGGCGTCTCTGGACTTGAGGCCACGCACGAGGCGATTTTGGCCGGCAAACCCGTGGGACTGGCCAACAAAGAGTGCATGGTGGCTGCGGGGGAGATTCTTACCCGCGACGCGCGCGAGCGCAACGTGCCGATTCTGCCGATCGACAGCGAACACAACGCCGTACACCAGTGCCTCCGGGTGGGTACGCACGCCGAGGTAAAGACCATCTGGCTGACCGCGTCGGGAGGGCCGTTCCGGCAGCTTGCGGCCGACAAATTCGACGCGATTACGCCGGAGCAGGCTCTGAAGCATCCCACATGGGTGATGGGCCGGCGGATCACCATCGACTCGGCAACCATGCTGAATAAAGGACTTGAGGTGATCGAGGCGTGCCGGCTGTTCGACGTGCCGCCCGCGCAGGTGCGGGTGACGGTGCATCCGCAGTCCACGGTCCACTCGCTGGTGGAGTACGTAGACGGATCGATTCTGGCGCAGATTTCAGTGACGGATATGCGGTTGCCGATTCTGTACGCGCTGGCGTTTCCTGAGAGGCCGGTGTCGCCGCTGACGTTTGATCTGGCCGCGCTGCGGCATTTGGAATTTGAGCCGCCGGATATGGAGCGGTTCCCCTGCCTGCGGCTTGCGTTTGAGGCGGCGGCAGTGGGGGGAACGCACTGCATTGCGCTGAATGCCGCCGACGAAGTTGCGGTGGAGGCATTCCTCGAACGTCGTATTTCGTTCACTGGAATCCCGCGTATAATCGAACGAGTACTCGCTTCAACGCCTGAGGCGCACCCTTCGACGATAGCCGAGGTGCTCGCCGCCGACCGGGAAGCGCGTCTAACTGCTCATGCACTGCTCGCATAAGCCGGCAGAGCGCCGCCGACACCGCACTTTCCTGGGTCAGGCGTTGTACATTAGGCACCGCCCGACTCCTCTTAAGGAAACGACCTCGCCCCTATGCATGAATTCCTGGTTTCGACCGTAGCGTTTATAGTTCTCGTCGGCTTGATGGTGGTTGTCCACGAGTTTGGACACTTCGCTGTCGCCAAGCTCTGCAAGGTTCGCGTTGAAGCGTTCTCGTTTGGCTTTGGCCCGCGCCTTTTCGGCGTGAAATACGGGGATACGGACTACAAGGTTTGCGCGCTGCCGCTGGGCGGCTACGTAAAGATGACCGGCGAAACGCCGGACCAGGTGAGCGGCCCGTCGGACACCGAGGGCCAGGCCGCAGCACAAGATCCCGGCTCGTTTTTGAACCATCCGCGCTGGCAGCGAGTGCTGATTGGGCTGGCCGGTCCGGCGGCGAATTTTGTGCTTGCGCTGTTCCTGATGTTTGTCTACTTCGGACTGATCAACGAAGTTCCCGCGGTACAGGTGGATACGACCACGGTGGAGTGGGTAACGCCCGGCTCCGCTGCCGCGACGGCCGGTTTTCAGTCCGGCGACGTAATCAAGCGCTTCGATGGCGCCGATCATCCCGACTGGGTAAAGGTTTTTGAGCGCTTCAAGCTGAATGCCGGCCAACCGGTTACGGTGAGCGTAGAGCGCGCGGGCCAGAGCCAGAACCTTACCTTTACGATTCCAACCGCGGCCAAGAACGACGACTTCGATCTGAGCGACTCAGGGCTTTTGGCGCAGTATCTCTCCGGCCCCATCGGCGTGCAGGAAGTTGAGGCGGACACGCCGGCGGCGAAGGCGGGGCTGAAGCCGGGCGACCAGATTGCGTCGGTCGACGGACATCCCTTCCACACCGTGAACAGCTTGCTGGTCTACATGCAGAGCGCTAAAGGCGGGCCGCTGAACCTTGCGGTGCTGCGCAACGGCGCGCCGATGCAGCTTGTGGCTCATCCGGCGGAGCTGAAGCCGGGCACCTACATGCTGGGGTTTGCGCCGGCTCCTATCCCCTACGGCGACCGTCCGCTGCCGCTGACGAAGGCTTTCACCAAGGCGAGCGGATTTTGCGCGGACAACTCCTTCCTGATTGTCGAAGTTTTGCAGCGGATCTTTACTCACAGGATTTCGGCTTCGCAGTTGTCGGGGCCGGTGGGCATTGCCCGCATGGCCGGCGACGCCGCTGAGACCAAAGACTGGATGCCGAAGTTTGAACTGGCGGCGGAGATCAGCCTCAACCTGGGCATCTTAAACCTGCTTCCATTCCCGATTCTCGACGGCGGACTGATTTTGCTGCTGCTGATTGAGAGCCTCATCCGCGGGGACATCAGCATCAACGTGAAGGAACGCATCTACCAGGCTGCGTTTGTGGTGCTGGTGGCGTTCTTCGTCTTCGTAATTTTCAACGATGTGACGAAGCTGCCTATCTTTGCGCATGTAAAGCCCTAAGACGCCGGGGTAGGGAATTGCCCACGCGATTGAGAGAGAACTCTGAATGCCAGTAACCACCCAGGTGAGGGTGCGGTATGCCGAAACCGATCAGATGGGCATTGTGTACTATGCCAACTACCTGGTCTGGTTTGAGATTGGCCGCGTGGAACTGCTGCGGTCGCTCGGACTCGCCTATAGCCAGCTTGAAAAAGAGCATGAGTGCATTCTTCCCGTGGTGGAGGCCAGTTGCCGCTACCGCGCTCCCGCGCGCTACGACGACGAGATTCTGATCGAGACGCGGCCGGCGCTGCTGCGCGGTTCGGTGCTTAAGTTTGCGTATAGGATTCTTCGCAAGGGGAACGAAGGCGAAGAGCCTACGCTGCTGGCCGAAGGCGAAACGGTGCACGTGGTGTGCGACGACAAGCTGAACAAGAAACATCTGCCGGAGGAGTATGCGGCGACGCTGCGTGGAATGATGGAAAAGGCGTAGAGCTGGTTGCACAGGTTTCGTTTTGAAAGGGCATGGCTTCAGCCGTGCCATGAAAGGCGCATGAACAGTGGGGTTTTAACCCCTGGGGGTGCTTTTCAATTAGTCCCAGCGCGGCGGCCTGAAGTTTGTCGAAAGACAACCGCAGATTCTTCGCTCACCACCCCCAAACTGAGAAACAGGGAACAGGGATCAGGGGTCAGGGATCAAAGACACTTTTGGGGCCCGGTTCGCTCAGAATGACAGCCGATGTTTTGTTGGGATTTAATGACTCAGGACACTGGAACCGGTTGCATCAATCGCGCGGGTCCGAGTGCGCAAATCCCTCAGAAGTTCGCCGGATCTCTTCTTCGAGTGACTACTTCTCCCGCGCCACAACAAAGTCTGGCACCCACAGCAGGGCGCGTTTGAATTCGGAGTCGGGCAGTGGCGCAAGAGCCTGGCGGCTTTGTTCGGCATAGCGATCGGCCACGGTCATGGCGTATTCCACCGAGCCGTTGCGCACCAGAATGTCTTTGATCTGCTGGCGGCTCACATTCTCAAAGCTGCGGTCGTCAAGCACGCGCTGGATGGTCTGGCGATCTTTGGCGGTTCCGTGGTCGATGGAGTGGATGACGGCGAGCGTTGCCTTGCCCTCGCGCAGATCGCTGGCCACGGGCTTGCCGAGCACCTCTTCTGTCGCTGTCAGGTCGAGCACGTCGTCCACAATCTGGAAGGCGAGGCCAACGGTGCGGCCATAGGTTGCGAGGCGCTCCTCCTCGGCTTCGCTGGCCGCGGCAAGCACTGCGCCAAGCCGCATGGAGACCGAAAACAGGCAAGCAGTTTTGCGGTAGATGAGGTCGTAATATTCCGCCTCGGAGACGGCTTTGCCCAGTTTTTGAATCTGCAGCAGTTCGCCCTCGACCATTTGCTGGGTGAGGCCGATGAGCAGGTCGAGCACGCGCAGATTTTTTTCTTCAAGCGCGACCCTGAAGGCCTGCATGTAAAGCCAATCGCCGGCCAGCACGCATTTCTCGTTGCCCCAGGTGGTGTTTGCGGAGGGACGGCCGCGGCGCATATCCGCGCCGTCGATAATGTCGTCGTGAACCAGCGTCGCGGTGTGCACCATTTCAACCACCGCGCCCAGCCGGACCGCGCCGGTTCCCAAGTATCCCAGCAGATGGGCCGAGAGCAGCAGCAGCGAAGGGCGCAGGCGCTTGCCTCCGCCTCCGCGCAGGTACTCGGCAATTTCGGTAATTGTGCTTACGCTTGAGGCGGCGTCGCGGCCCAGCTCTTGCTCAATTGCCACAAGGTCGTCGCGCAGCAGATCGAAGACCTCTCTCGCCGTCTCTATCGCCAATGTGCTCAAATCTGTTGTGCTCTCGCGTCCGTGGATTTTGGTGCCGTATGAAACCGATCGGGGAATGAAGGAAGAATCCCCACTAATTAGAACGGAAGTTGGTGAACTGCAAATCGATCCCCAGGTCTTTGGCGCGCAGCAGAGCAATAATCTCCTGCAGCGTGTCGCGGTCTTTGCTTGACACTCGCACCACATCGCCCTGAATGCTGGCCTGGGCCTTTTTCTTGGAATCCTTAACCAGGCGAACAATGTCTTTCGCCTTCTCGGTGGGGATGCCCTGTTGCAAGGATATCTTCTGGCGCACGCTTTTGCCCGTTGCCGGCTCAAGCTTGCCAAATTCAAGATTCTTGAGCGGCACTCCGCGCTTCACCATTTTTTGCGAAAGGATGTCTTTGACCGCCTCAAGATGGTACTCGCCATCGGAGGCGAGTTGAATGGCGTCATTGCCTTCCAGCGTGATTTCGGAGTTCGAAGTTTTCAGGTCAAAGCGCTGGTGAATCTCCTTGAGCGCCTGATCGACGGCGTTGCGAACCTCTTGCAGATCGACCTTGCTTGCGATGTCGAATGAGTTTTCCTGGGCCATTGCTTGCTTTCCTCTTGTACGGTTGCGGGCAGCCGGGCGCAGTAGCCGGTCCCGCAGTGCAACTCTATCAGTTTCCCACGTCCGGTTGGAGATGGAACAGTCTGGAGAAGTTTTTCGTGGTGGCGGCGGCCAGTTCTTCAGGGTCGATGCTCAAAAGCCCGGCCAGGGTTTGAGCGGTGTGCTGAACCCAGGCAGGCTCGTTGCGCTTGCCACGATTGGGCAAGGGCGCGAGCCACGGCGCGTCGGTTTCAATGAGGAGCCCATCGAGCGGCACGCGCGCCGCAACGTCGCGCAGGGGCTGGGCCTTGGGATAGGTAAGGTTGCCGGCAAAGGAGAGCAGGAAACCCATGCTCAGCGATCGCTGGGCCTGCTGCCAACCCGCTCCGAAACAGTGCATTACGCCTCCCAGGCCGGTCGAGGACCAATGCTGGTCTAAGACCTCGAAAAGATCGTCCCAGGCGTCTGTTTCGCCTTCTTTGGGGCGGCAATGGATGAGGATGGGCCGCTTGCGCGCCGCGGCGACTTCAAGCTGCTGGATGAGCCCGCGCCGCTGCACATCGTGCGGCGCGCCCTCGTGGTAATAGTCCAGGCCAATCTCGCCGCAGGCGATGGTCTCCGGCTCGGCCAGAAGGCGATCCAGGGTGGCAAGAGCGGCATCGTCGATCTCGGGCGTGTTGTGGGGATAGACGCCGGCGCTTGCGTAGAGACGCGGAAGGGGCGCACCGGCCTCGCGCTGCGGATTGAACTCGCGGCAGATGTCGAGGGCCTGGTGCATCTCATGCGGCCCCTCGCCGATGCCGATGGCCAGCGCCGCGCCCACACCGGCTGCGTGCGCGCGCTCGAGCATGGCCGCGCGGTCGTCCGCGTATCGCGGACTGTCAAGATGCGCATGAGAATCGATCAGCAAGAGTGCCTCATGTTGCGCTGTATGGAGAGTTTCTTTCTATGTGCCACGAGCGTCCTCTTCCAGAAGTTCATCTCAAAACAGCAGCTGTCATCCTGAGCGAACGGGGCC
This sequence comes from uncultured Occallatibacter sp., assembly GCA_964481595.1. GTDB lineage: Bacteria > Acidobacteriota > Terriglobia > Terriglobales > Acidobacteriaceae > Telmatobacter. The sequence continues at coordinate 7,727 of CAYZVG010000083.1, forward strand.
CCGAACGCTTTTCAGTTTGGGGGTGGTGAGTCGAAGGATCTGCGGTTGTTCTTCAACGGACTACCGAGACACTTCACCAGTTTAATTGAGTGGAATCGCGGGAGGATGCACCACGCTCAGCCCCAGATGTTTTTCAAACGGTTCGAAGTCGCTGTCGCGGTGCAGCAACTGGTGGCCTTCCTGAATGCAAAATGTAGCGATAAGGCAGTCGATAGTCTTGCGAACGGTGAGCCCAAGACGCTGCAGAAGTCTGAAGTTTTGCGCTGCTGCTATTGCGGTATTCGCCGTTATCCCATCGAACACGGGAAAAGCCGTCAGTTCCTGGAGCGTTTCTTGAAACTGGCGGTCGTAGCGGAACCCCTGCAAAACCTCGCAAAGGATCAGGCTGGTCAGCCCAAGCTCCTCGTGACCGATCGAGCTTTCAAGCCACGCGGTCTGGTCATTCACTTTGCTGTTCAGGTAGTCGATCCAAACCGAAGAATCCACAATCACCATGCGAACTGCGCCTTCTTCAAGTTTTGCTTTTTTGGGCTGGTGTGGTGGTTAGGCTAGGCAGCAGGTTCCTTGAGCTTCGCCTTCTCGCGGTCCTCTTCCCAATTCATAAGGCGGCCTTCGCGCATGGCGTCAAGATCGCCTACCCATTGGACCTTGCCCCGCAGCTTCTTGATGCCTTCCTGCTTTTTCAACTCCACCACTTTGCGCAGCGCTGCCTCTACCGCGGCCTTCTTGGTGGGTGCCCCGGTAGCCCGCATCGCCTGCCGCATCAACTTGTCGTCAATGTCGATATTGGTCCGCATATACCGCGCCTCCCGATGTGTAAGTATGGCACGATTTATGTGTATAGGCAAAACCGGCAGCAAGTGCCGGACAGTTTCGCGATCTACTTTAGCCGTGCGCCCAGCGGAACATCCTCAAGGAAACCGGCGAGGACCGGCGCGCCGCCTTCAAGCGAAGCCGCCAGCAGCATTCCGTTCGACTCAAGGCCGCGCATTTTGCGGGGCGCGAGATTGGCGACGATCACGATCTTGCGGCCGATGAGCTTTTCCGGCTCGTAGTACTGCGCAATGCCGGCCAGAATCTGGCGCTTCTCGTAGCCCAGATCGACTTCGAGCCGCAGCAGCTTGTCGGCCTTGGGAATGCGCTCGGCCACCAGAATCTGCGCTACCCGCAGGTCCACCTTGATCACATCGTCGATGCCGATGTATTGCGGTTCCGCGGTCGCTGGCACAGTCGCAGGGGCCGCAGGCGTCAGCGGAGCACCCGCGGGCGCAACAGCCGGCGTTGACGTTAGCCGCGCACTCTCAAGAGCCGCTGGAACCGGATCCACCTTCACCGTCGTAATTGGTTGAGTGGCGTCCACAGGAGCCGTGGTCGTCTGGGTCAATGCATCGCTCCCTTGGCCATCGTTCCCCTGGGCGGTTGGATTCACCGAGGGCGATGCCGTGGCCGCTGCCGGAGCTACCGCTTTCCCGGCTGCCGCCTCAATCACCGTCTTGTTATTCTGTTCTTCGATATTTTGCATACGCTCAACCGCATCCTTCTCCGCGCGTGGAAACAGCGGCGCAGGCTCGCCAAATTTCGTTCCGGCCTGCAACCCGCCCCACGCGAGATTGACTAGAAAGTTTTGCTTCGCCGCATCGGAGATTTCTCCCAGCCCAAGCTGACGCCAGACTTTGGCCGCCGCGTCGGGAACGATGGGATACACCAGCGCTGTAATAATGCGGATGGCCTCGGCTGCCGTGGCAAGCACGCGCGCCTGCAGCGCTGCATGGTCAGCATCGCTGCGCTCAGGCGGCTTCTTCCACGGCGCATTCGCGGTCAGGTAGCCGTCTGTTTCCGCAACCAATTGCCAAAGGCCCTTGAGCGCGTCGGAAAAATTCATGTCGTCGAAGGCGGGCGGGAATGACACGATGGCGGCTTCAGCGCTTGCGCGCAAGGCCTTCTCTGCACCGGTCTGCTCGCCGGTGAGCGGCACAACGCCGCCAAAGTACTTGTGCATCATGTTGACGACGCGGCTCACCAGGTTTCCGTAGCCGTTGGCCAGATCGCCGTTGTAGCGCTGCACCAGCGCATCGAAACTGAAGTTGCCGTCCTGGCCGAAGGGAATTTCGCGCAGCAGGAAGTAGCGCAGCGCATCCGCGCCGAGCACCTCCATCACAGTTTCAGCGCGCACAATGTTGCCCTTCGACTTGGACATCTTGCCCTGATCGAAGAGCAGCCAGCCGTTAGCGCGCACTGAAAGAGGCACGGGCAGATCGGCGGCCATGAGGAACGCCGGCCAATAGACGCAGTGAAAGCGGCTGATCTCCTTGCCGATGAGGTGCATGTTTGCCGGCCAGAATTTTTTGAAGCGCTCCTGGTCGGCGGGATCGTCGGACCCGTAGCCGAGAGCCGTGGCGTAGTTCGCCAGCGCGTCGAGCCAGACATAGACCACGTGCTTTTCATCGCCAGGAACGGGAATGCCCCAGGAAAAACTTGTGCGGCTGACAGACAGATCCTTGAGTCCGCTGCGCACGAACGAGATGACCTCGC
>CAYZVG010000084.1:0-10251 GCA_964481595.1 uncultured Occallatibacter sp.
GAACCAGGTGCTCTACCAGGCTGAGCCACTCCCCGAACATGGGTTGCAGGAGCGCATCTATGGGGCGCGGCCTGGCGCGTTTTACCCCTTGATTACGCTTGAATCAGTGTAGCAGAATCAGGGGTGTTGCGGGACTCGGGGCGGCCTCAGCGGGCAGACGGGTAAGCGGCGGTGTCCGCGAGCGGCGGAGGAGGAGGAAGCTCAAAGACCTGAATCGCGCCGCCACTGAGCACGGCCACCCGGCGCGCTGAAGGCGAAATGGCCACATTTCCGCCCGCATCGAGGACCGGGGTGGCAGACGCTTGCAGCGCAACCTTGCCATCAGCCGCATCCAGAATCTCGACCAGCTGCCCTTTGATGTCGTCCTGGCTGACGGGTTCCCGGGCGCTGACCGGGTGATTAATTGACAGAGCCTCCCGCACCAGCCGCGAGCCATCCGGCGACCTTACCACCAACGGCCAAAACGAATCATCGGAGGTCTGCGCCTCCCACAAGCGACGGCCGTCGGTCGTCAAAGCCACCAGTTTGCCAGCGCCCGATTCAGTGCAGGTGGTCACCAACACCTCCCGCTCGGAAAGAAAATCGAAGAGCGGCGGACAGGTGGAGTCTACCCGGCCAAGAATCCTGCTGCCGCCGCTGAAGTAAGTCAGATCCAGCATCCAGGCGTCTGCGCTTGCGCGCAGGCTTCCGAGGTAACCATCAGAATTGATGGGCAGATGAACTGTGGAGGGAGAACGGCTGACCAGCATCACCTGGCCGGAGTCGCGTCGCAAAACGCGCACCGATAGATCGGAACCTGCGGGCGCTTCTCCCTCTGGTCCCTTGCCGGCCGAGGCCGCCGGTTCGCGCGAGTCTGTCACCAGAAACTTTTGCGCGGGGTCCATCTCAAGCCATAGCAAGGGTCCTGCAAAGCGCAGAAAGGGCTTCAGTTCCAGCGTGGCGTCGCCCATCTCGAGGTTGTCGCGGTCGCGCAGCAAGAAGCGCCCGCCGGCGAGCATCCACAGGTAGCGCTGCCGGTCGTGAACGGTCCAGAGCGCCTCGGCCTGGACCATGCCGGAAGGCAAGGCCAGTACCACGGCACGAATCTGCCTTGCGTCTTCTTCACCGGCCTCGCGGCGGATTAATCCCGGCACGCGAAAGGTGAACAAAAGCCGGTCTTCATCGAGAAAGTCGAGCGAAACAAAGCTGTTGCGCTGGCCCAGATAAAGGGGACCCGGCGCGGAAAAGCCCAAGGGTTCGACCGGAACTTTGAACGCCGGAGGCTGAGAGGGTTTTTCGGTAAGCCGGTCAGGCAGCGCAGGCGACCGGACTGAGCGGGTGGGCTTTGGCGCATCGAGCAGGCTCCCCTGCGCAAGTGCCGGCGGAAGCGCGCTGATCGCCATTCCGGCCACGGCCATCAACAGCCCCGCGCGCACGCGTGCAACTACATCAGATCCCGATCCCGCCAGCCACTTTGTCATCGACCTTTATTCTCGCCGATGCGGCTGGTTTTGGGCTGTGATACAGGCTTCCCGGCGCGTATGCGACAGTAAGAGAAGGATGAAAGAAATCGCATCAACAGGTCGGCGCATCAATTTTCTCGGTTACGGCGCGTGTCTCGTGGCCGGTTGCCTGTGGGGCACAGGCTTCTACTTTGGCAGACTGGCGCTGAACGAGATGAGCGTGGAGCACATGGTGCTTTATCGCTTTCTGTTTGCCTGCCTGGGCATGTTGCCCGTCGCACTGATGCATCGCAGGCCGGTACGGCTCACCGGCTCGGAGGTGCGCCTGCTGCTGATCTGCGCGTTTCTCGGAGTGCCGGTTCAGTTTCTTCTTCAGTTTCACGGTCTGGCGAGAACCACGGTCAGCCACGCATCGCTGATGGTGGGCGCAATGCCGGTGATGCTGGCCGCGGGCGCGGCGGTATTTGCCGGCGAAAAACTTGACCGGCTGGGCTGGATCGCCCTCTGCGGATCGACACTGGGGGCTGCGCTCGTCACGCTTGGCGGCAGTAGAACCGCCTCTGGGCGCGAGGTTCCCACGCTCGGCGGAGACCTGCTGGTGATTGTGTCGCTGTTCGTCGCGCTGGCCTGGATTCTGCTGAGCAAAAAACTCATGGAAACCTACAGCCCGCTGCTGGTTTCGGCCTATACCACTCTGGCCGGCGCGGCCATGCTGGCTCTGTGGGTGCTCGGCCCCTGGGCCTTGTCGCCGCTGACGCACGCAAATACCCAGCCGCCCCCGTTCGCTTCAGTCAGCGCAATCGCCTGGACTGCCCTGGCCATCAGCGGCCTGCTCTGCACCACCACCACTACCCTGCTCTGGAACTGGGGCATCCACCACGTTCCCGCCTCACGCGCCGGTGTCTTCCTGAACATTGAGCCCGTAGTCGGCTCTCTGTTGGGCGTCGAGCTGCTTGGCGAACACCTGGGCCCCTACGCTTGGGTCGGCGGCGGACTTATCCTGGCCGCAGCCGTCACCCTCACCACCCATGAGCATCGCCCCGAGCCCGCTGTCATTCTCGAGTAACCCCGATCGGGAATCGCCAGCTCGGCTGTCCTCATTAAAATTCTGTCACTTTGCGCAGTTTTGCGGTTAATATTCGCGCGGTTGTGCCGATAGTCTCCGAAGCTGCTTATGGAGGATATTTGTGTCTCTTCTCACCTGGAACCATGCCTGCGAGGTTGAAGTCCCCGCAATGGACGATCAGCACGGCATTCTGATGGATACGGTAAACGAGTTGCGCCTGGCCATGACGCACGGGCGCGGCCGCGAAGAGGTGAGCGAGATTCTCGATCGGCTGATCGAATTCACCCGCATGCACTTCCAGAGCGAGGAGCAGTTAATGGAGCAAGCCGCATTTCCCGGCCTTGCCGAGCATCGCCTGGCGCACCAACGCATGTTGGCCGAGCTACTGGCCGCGGCTCATTGCCTGCAATACGGCAAATTCGCAAAGATACAGCCCCAGCTCAGCGCCCTGCGCGACAGCCTGCTCCAGCACATCGAGATCCTTGACCGGGAATATGCCCCGTGGCTGAGTGAGCTCGGAGTTAGCTAGAGCGGCCTGCGGTCCGTTGCCGCCCCATCCCCGGCGCGTCTTCCGTCAGCGGCTTCATCGAGTGCGCAGTGTCCGGCGTCCTCATCTTTTGCGCCAATCTTCCGATAAATCCATTGGGAGATAGATCATGGCCCTTTTGACCTGGAGCAGCAAATATTCCGTTGGCGTGCCGTCCATGGACAGCCAGCACACCGTTCTGTTCAACATCCTGAATGAGTTGCATGATGCGATGATGAATGGCCACGCACACAAGCTGACGGGACCTCTGCTTGATAAACTGTTGAGCTACACCCGCACACATTTCGCGGCGGAAGAAGGCATCCTGGCCGCCGCCGGTTATCCTGGCCTGGCCGAACATCGCAAGATCCATCGCGACCTGCTGGACCAAGTCGAGATATTTAATACCAAGTTCAAGCGCGGTGAAGGATCGATCAATGTCCAGTTGCTCAACTTCCTTCGCGACTGGCTAACCAATCACATTCTGAAAGAGGATCACGGCTACAGCGAGTGCGTCGGCGCACGCCACATCCGCTAATGCGGCTCTCAGGCCGACAGGCCGTCGAACGAGAGCTGCGCCGAGGCCCATACGGGCACAGTCGGCTTCGGCTCGGACGCCAGTTCGTACACCAGCCGCTCGAGAACGAGCCGTTTGTCGGGCGGCGACGAACGCAACTCCAGATCGGCGCGCGCCACCAACCGCACTGCGCGCGTCAACTCGCGCCGGCTCTTGTAGCGGCGCGCCTGACGGATCAGATCGTCGGCAGCAAACGGTGGAATGCGAAAGCCTTGCCACAGCGCCTGCCAAATCGCGCTCGAATCGCGCACGTTCTTTTCCAGAATCACCAGCATCTGCCTGAAGGTGCGGGCCAGCATGTACAGGTGGCCGATGGCCGCGTCTTCCCCGGCATCCGAGCTGTTCAGCAATCCCTGCAGCAGCCCGAGCGCGCGCACACGGTCGTGAGAGCTGATTGCGTCAGTAAGTTCATAGAGCGAACGCTGCTTGGCGGCCAGCACCATAGTCTCAACATCGCCCAGCGTGATGCGCCCGTGGCCGCTGGTGTAAAGCAGCAGCTTCTCCAACTCAGAGCTCACCATCATCATGTCCGCGCCCAGCGCATCCACAAGCTCGCGTGCCGCATCCTGCTCCATGCGCGAGCCGGCCTCCAGCGCCTTGGCCACCACCCAACGCATCGCGTCTGTCTCGCCCACGCGCGCCAGTTCCACCATGCTGCAGTGTTCGCCAAGCGTCTCAGTCAGGCGCTCATAGCGGTTCTTATCGTCCATATCCATGCGCCGCGCGTCAGCGGGAATGCGCAGAAAGTCCGCAACAAACAAAAGCAGCGCCTGCGGATTGGGCGACTTGAAGTAGCGGTTGAGCGCGGCGAACTCATCCTTCTTTGCGCCGCGCGTATAAAGCTGGCGCACGTTGCGGATAAAGATCACCTGGAACGGCGCCATCAGCGACGGCGTCTGCGCGCGATCCAGCACCTCGAAGATCGATGTCGAAGCCAGATCGAGATCCGATAGGCAAAAGTCGCGCAGCTCCAGCGGCACATACGCCTTCAGGACGGCGGCGCGGCAGCGGTCCAGAAGAAAGATTTCGTCGCCGGCCAGCACATACCCCGGCTTGAGCGCGCCCGTGCCGGCAGCCGCAGCCTCAATCTCGGCCACAAAACGACCGGTGGCGCTAAATCCCGAACCCCAACGCGCGCCGCTCAAAACTTTGGCTCCTTCATCGGGATTCTGGCCTGATTCTTCATCCGGTTAAGAATAGCGTTCTAAGGGCAGTCAAGTCAGCATGGAAAACTAGGTGGAAATCGGAAAGGCACCGCCCATGGTGCAAATGGCGATGCGCTGGCTTCTACAGCAGTGTCTCCGAAATCTGTGGAAGAACAACCGCAGATCCTTCGCTCACCACCCCCGAACTGAAGAGCGTTCGGGGCCCCGTTCGTTCAGGATGACAGTGCATTTTACGGTGCGAACTTTAGAGACAGACCCCTACAGCCCCTCGATCACATCGGCCACAAGTTGCCGCGCAAAGGCCCTTGAAAGCCGATCCACCGCCGCCGGATCTTCCTGGATAAAAATCGATAGGTCCGCGGTGGATTGGTACTGCTCGCGATACACGTAGTTGTTGTTCTGGTAGAGGACTCTGCCGTCAGCCCCGTTGAGCGTAACCGACGCCACAATGGTGATGAGAAAGCTCGACGACTGCTGCGTGGCCGAGCTGTAGGTGAGTGGCGCAACCGTTTCCCTGAGAATCGTCCCATGCAGAATCGCATCGGCGTCTGGCGCAGCGGCGGGCGTAACGCGGAGCCGGGTGCGTGCGGCAAACTCGCGAATCACCGCATTGGTCATGGCCACTTCGCTATGGTAAGACTCTGTGCGCGTGGCAAACAGCGGAACCGAAAGCGTCTTCACATCGGGAGGCAGATGCGTGGCCGCGCCCAGCGTGTGATAGCCGCAACCGGCAAGAGCCAGCAGTCCCGCGGCAACGGGAGCCACCAACAGTCGAGCTAGGGTGTATCGACATTGAGCGGAGAGACGCATGATTTATGTTAGCTTGCCTAGCCGCAGACCCGCGTCTAAACCCACGCCGTGGCCAGCATGCCTACGCGGGCTAGAGACAGTTTGAGCCCGTCGGCGCGGTTGCGGAAGTACGCGTTGTTCATGCGCTCCGTATCGAACTGTTCGATTCTCTTGAATCCCGCGGCGCGAAGTTCTCTCTCGAGCTGATCGGCGGTAAAAAAGAGTCGCAGCGGTTCACCCGCCGCGGTCACGCGCTCTTGCAGTGCATCAAACACCTTGCGCCGCTGCGGTGTGAGCGTCTCCGGCGGAAGCGCGTAGTCAAAGCTGACCCCGGTTCCCAACGGCATCTGCGCAATGGCAGCGATGGTCGAGCGAAACGCATCAAGCGTGAGGTAAGGCACCACGCCCAGCCAACTGAAAAATGCCGGCGCTTTCAGATCGAAGCCCGCGTCGGCAAGCCCCTCGGTGAGTGTGCGGTGCTCAAAGTCGAGCGCGACAAAGGTCAGGTTGCCTGGCCTCTGAATGGTGGCGTCGGCCAGCATCTGCCGCTTCCACTCCTGCGTGGCGGGGAAATCTACTTCAAAGACGCGCAGCGTCGTAAATGGATTTCGATACGCGAAGGTGTCGAGGCCCGCGCCCAGAACCACGTACTGCGACACACCTTGCGACACGGCCAGCGCCAGCCGGTCCTCTGCATAGCGGCTGCGGACGCACATATAGAGGCGGAAGTCGCGGGCCACAGGGTGCATAGCGCGCTCCAGGTCGCGCGCGTATCCTGTGCCGATGAGGCGTACGGCGATGGGATCGTCGAGAATGAGAGGCTCGTCGGCCACCTGGTGAGCGGCGCGTCGAATGGCGACGCGAAGAGCTGTCCTGCTGGCGCGGCCTGTGAGCATAATTCAATTTTAAATGGCGGCGGTTTCACCGCGCTGTGAGCGCGCCGGATTACGATACTCGGTATGAACTGGATTGGATGGGCGCTGCTCTCCGCCGTGTTTGCCGCCGCCACGGCCCTGCTGGCCAAAGTTGGCGTGGCGCACGTTGACTCAAACCTGGCCATGGCGCTGCGCACCAGCGTGGTGGTGGTGTTTGCCTGGAGCATTGCGCTGGCGCTGGGCAAGCACGGCGAACTCCGCTCGCTCGACCGGCGCACGTTGATGTTCCTGGCGCTCTCAGGACTGGCGACGGGCTTGTCGTGGATCTGCTACTTCCGCGCGCTGCAGTTAGGCCCCGCCTCGCGGGTTGCGCCGCTCGACAAGCTGAGCGTGCCGCTGGTGATGGTGTTTGCGTGGCTGCTGATGGGCGAAAAGATGAACGCGACAGCCGTGATCGGCGGCGTGCTGATTACCGCCGGAGCAATTGCCATGGTGCTGAGCTGACCGCTGCTTGCCTATACTGAATCTGGCGCGCAATGCATGCGCCGAGACCTACGATGACCGAACAGAAACAATCCGACGCACCCTCCGCTCTTGCCTTTCGCCGCATTGTGCTCACCGGCTTTATGGGCTCGGGCAAATCGACCGTTGGGCCGCTGGTGGCCGCGCGTCTGGGCTGGCGATTTCTGGATGTGGACGAGGTGATCGAGACAGAAGCTGGTTGCCCTATCGCAGAGATCTTTGCGCGGCAGGGCGAAACGGTTTTCCGCGAACGCGAGCGAGAGACGATTGCGCGGCTTGCCGGAGACGAGGCGCTGGTGCTGGCGTTGGGCGGCGGAGCGATTGAAGCCGAACTTACGCGCGCGCTGCTCACGGGCAGCGATGGCACGTTACTGGTTCACTTGGAAGTTGCGCTGGCCACCACGCTGGCGCGCTGCGGCGGCACCGAGCAGACACGGCCCGTGCTGGCCGACCAAGCCAACCTTGCCGCGCGCTACGAGCGCCGCCTGCCCCTCTATCGCACGGCTCACGTGACGATTGCGGTGGACGAACTGACGCCGACCGAAGTTGCCGATGCGATTCTGCGCGCGGCGGCTGAGCGCGGCAATAACGTGTCAGCAAGTTAGCGAGTCGGCAAGTCAGCGCGTTCCCGGCCCCAAAAGCGAAGGACCGAGGAAACCTCATTACTGCGTGAAAAAACCGCCGAGTTCAAGGCCACTCGCCGCATTTGAATGATTGGGAACAGGACGAATGCCCTGATCCCTGCTCACGTGCAATACGTGGTACACTGGATGCACGTTTTACACGTGGATGGCCTTATGCCTGCAACAGGCGAAAAACAGAACATCACGCTCAAGCTGAGCCGCGAGACCATCCAGAAGGCTCGGGTGCTGGCGGCGCGGCGCGCTACTTCGATCAGCGGACTGCTGACCCGGCAGCTTGAAGAACTGGCCAATGCCGACGACGAGTACGAACGGGCCATGCGCGGCGCGCTGAAGTTGATGGAGAAGGGCTTCCGTTTAGGCGGCAAACACAAACTGGACCGGGACGCGCTGCATGAGCGGTAAGACCTTCGTGGACACCAACGTGCTGGTGTATGCACTGGACTCCGACGCCGGCAGCAAGCATCGCATCGCCCAAGAGGTGGTGCGCCGGCTGTGGGAACAGAACTCCGGCATTGTGAGCATGCAGGTGCTGCAGGAGCTCTACTCCGCCGTGACGCGCAAGCTCTCAAAACGAGTGCCGCGGCAGGAAGTGCGCCAGGCCGTGCGGCATTTTACGCAGTGGTGCATTGCGACGGGACCGTCGGAGATTGCAGCCGCTTTCCAGATAGAGGACGCGGCAAGGATCAGCTTTTGGGACGCCATGATTGTTGCCGCTGCTGTGCGGGGCGGTGCGGTGCGCATCCTCTCAGAGGATCTGAACGCTGGCCAGACGATTGCAGGAATAACGATAGAGAACCCGTTTCATCCTGGATGAGAAACGACCTCTCTGACGCTTCGGGCGGGCGGCGCTCGAATCCCCGGCTTGCTATGATCTGAGAGGGCGCACATGAACGAGCTGAGACGCCCTTGAGTTCCCTTCCCTTATGACTCCTGTTTCCCAGACCGCCAATCCGGCAGACGTTCACGGCCAGGCCGACATGCATGGGCACGCACATCTTCACGCGCCGCAGCCGGGGGCGACGGCGACACTGATCCACGACCTGCGCGAACTATTCAAGGTGAAGGTGGTGGGGCTGGTGCTGGTGACCGGGTGGGGCGGGTTCTACCTGGGGTCGATGCTGTCGGGAATTTCAAGCGTGCAGCGCGGGCTGGTGGATACGCTGATTGGGATTGGGCTGGTATCTGCCGGAGCCGGCGCGCTGAACGAGGCGCTGGAACGCAGGATTGACGCGCGGATGAAGCGCACGGCCGACCGGCCGCTGGCCTCGGGACGGTTTCCGCTGGCGGTGGGCGTGGCGGCGGGGCTGGGCGCGCTGGCGCTGGGCGCGGTGTGGCTGATGCTGCATACCAACGCGCTGACGCTGGCGCTGGCGTTGCTGACGGCCTTTACCTACGTGGCCATTTATACGCCGCTGAAACAGGGGACGGCGATCGCTACGTTTATTGGTGCGTTTCCTGGAGCGATGGGGCCGCTGCTTGGTTGGACGGCGGCGCGCGGACGGATCGAGTGGCAGGGCGTGGCTCTGTTCGCGATTCTTTTTGTGTGGCAGTTTCCTCACTTTATGGCCATCTCATGGATGTACAGGCACGAGTACGCGAAGGCCGGGATACGGATGCTGCCGGTGGTGCAGCCGGACGGTTGGTCCACGGTGGGCGAGGCGCTGTTTTTTGCGGTGCTGATGATTCCCGTGAGCCTGATGCCATGGTGGCTGGGAATGGCGGGCACGGCGTACGCGTGGCTGGCGGTGGCGCTGGGGCTGGTGTACCTGGCGTACACGATACGGTTTGCGCGAATACTGCGCACCAGCGACGAAACCGAAAGCCGGATGCTGGCGCGCGATCTGCTGAAGGTGAGCGTGCTGTATCTGCCGTTACTGTTTACATCGCTGATGGTGTGCGCGGTGGGCAGGCAGTAGGCGAGGAGCAGGAACGATGACTGTGACAGCTAACCAGCAAACGAGCACAGGGCCCGCGATAGCCGCCATTCTTGCGGTGAGTGCGGCGGCAACGCTGTTTCTGTTCTGGCTGATCTATATTCATCCGGCGGCGGCGACAAGCGGGCAGTATGCGTTTTTGCCGGCGCTGAACGCGGTGTTGAACGGGCTGTCGGCGGTGGCGCTGCTGGTGGGCTACACGATGATTCGCGCGCGGCGGATTAAAGCGCACCGGGTGGCGATGATGACGGCGTTTGGATTTTCGACGCTGTTTCTGGTGAGCTACATTTTGCACCACGCATTGCACGGGGACGTGCGCTACCCGGCACACGCGGCGCTGCGCGGAGTGTATCTGCCGCTGCTGGCGAGCCACATTGTGCTGGCGGTGGTGGCGCTGCCGCTGGTGCTGGTCACGTTCTTCTTCTCGCTGAGCGGCAGGATTCCGCAACACCGCAAGGTTGCGCGCTGGACGTTTCCGCTGTGGCTTTATGTGTCAGTGACCGGCGTGATTACGTATGCGATGCTGCGGCTGGCGCAAGGATGAATCCTCAAATGACGGCACAGCCAGCGAAGAACGAATCACGGCGCGCGGCGGGCGACGGCACACGCGAACTGCTGCAATGGGGCGGCTCGATTGTGGGCGCGGGCTTGGTGGCGGCGGTGCTGCTTGAGACGCTGCTAGGCGGGTTTTCGCCGACCGGGGCGAGCAC
>CAYZVG010000085.1:0-10074 GCA_964481595.1 uncultured Occallatibacter sp.
CCGAAGGCTGTGGCGGGTCCACCGTCGAGGGCGAGAATGAAGTATGGCCCGTTTTTCACCGCAACCCGAAGGGCCGGGGCCAATTTTCCCGATTTCAGCGTCGCTCGTCGCTAGCAGACACCCGATATCCACCCCACGGACAAAAGACCTGCCCGCGGGGACCCCGGTATGCGTCACTCCTCGCTTCTTGAACTCGTAAAAATTGGCTCCCGGCGCTGCCTGCTGCTATAGGTCGATACACCCTAGCGCCACGCCCGTCAGCCGCTGCCGTTTGGCCGCTCAAACAGTATCCAATAATTGAATGGCTGCCTGCTACGGCGTCAGCAGCTCGCGCAGGCTGCCGTAGACATATCTCCGCTGACCAGTGGAGTGCGAAAAAGCCATGGTATGCGCCCACTCAGCATACCCTGAGGCTGAAATCCCCGCGCCGGCAGGACTAATCTGTTTGCATCACTCCATGCCGCGCGCTCTGTTGGCCGCCGTGTTCTTTCACCACTACGTCGCGCTTCCGCTCGGTTACAGGTTCTCGCCCGTAAACCCGTCAACGCCACCTTGGCCGTCTATCCAGTGAGCGTGCTACCCTGTCTGCACCATGCGCTTACAACTTCTTCTGGCACTCTGTCTGGCGGCTGTGTCGCCGGCATTTGGCCAATCCGCGGCTCCGGCTGCCGATGCCTCCAGCGATCCGCACGCTTTGCTCGCCGCAGCCCTTCCGTTTTACGCCTTTAACGACGCTACACTCAAGCCCTGGCATCTGAAGGCCAGCTATCAGCTCTACGACCTGAAGGGCAATCCCACGGAAAAGGGAACATGGGAGTATTGGTGGGCATCGCCAAAGGTAAACCGCATGAGTTGGATGCGAAAAGGGGTGGAACATACAAGATGGAACACGGCAGACGGTTCCATCTACTATAAAGACAGCGGCGCGCCCCTGAAGTATTTTGAGGGAAACCTGACTTCGTATCTCTTCTATCCCTTGCCGTTCCGTACACTTCTCGACTCCAAAGGTAACGAGCTCGGCATCAAGACGGTTGGAAACGGCGCGCAAACCAGGACCTGTGTCTCAGCAACCGATCCCTTTCAAATACCGGGCACGTTCAACACGTCTCCCGTACCCGATGTGTACTGTTTCGACCCGCCAACCAAGGCCTTGCTCACGGTTCACAAGGAGATATTCACGACCGGATATGGGCAGATTGTGAAGACACAGGGCCGATACCTTGCGCGTCAGGTGGTTGTCTTCGCTGGTAAGATAGCGGCATTTTCTTTCAATGCAGAGGAGCCTGATTTTATTGAAGCAACTGACCCGGCCTTGACTCCCGCGGCCGATTCCGCTGCGCGGGTCGACTCGTCAAAGCAGATCACCGAAGGCCAGCCAGGCATTTTGATGGGGCACCTGCTGAAAAATACTCCGCCCGAATATCCAATCAGCTCGAAGGAGCAGGGCGAACAAGGAGTAGTTATTCTTGAGGCCAGGATTGGGAAGGATGGAAAGATTAAAGACCTGGATGTAGTGGCCGCGCCATCGCTTCCGCTGGCAAACGCAGCGATCAATGCTGTGAAATCCTGGACCTATAGCCCCTACCTCTTGAATGGCCAGCCGGTAGAGGTTGAAACGACGATCAACGTAGTCTTCACCCTTGGCCATTGAGGCTTCCAAGGTTAGATGGCGACCGGTTTTGACCAGCCCTTTCCATGGACATACTTCGCGCATCGAACTATTGGCGAGTTGTGAATTGAACGTGGTAACCTATCGCCACTATGCGCAGGCTTGTTTTTCTTGCACTATTTCTGGCCGCTCTGCCGCAGGCATTCGGTCAGTCAGCCGCAACCACCCCGGGGGCCGGTCTTCCTAAAGATCCTCGCGCCGTCTTTACTGCTGCCGCAGCCCTCTACAACTTCAACGACCCAACGCTCAAGCCCTGGCACATGAAGGCCAGCTACCAGCTCTTCGACGAGAAGGGCAATCCAGGCGATCTGGGAACCTTCGAGTATTGGTGGGCCACACCCAAAGTCTTCCGCGCCACATGGACAAGAGGAGACACCACCTACACCGAATGGCATACGGCCGACGGAAACGTCGCCTATGAGGAGAAGGGCAGCGGAATCAATTTCTACGACGACTATCTGCAGACCGCATTTCTCTCCCCCCTCCCCGGCCAGGCCGAGATCGATCCGGCAAAGTTCAAGTTTGCCCGGCATCTGGACAAGCTTGGCGACGATAAAGTCGACTGCATCATGGTTGTCCCCAACATGCCCGATAATCCCTTTATGTCGGATGTGCAGAACCTGCCGAGCGGCATGTTCCCAACCTACTGCTTCAATCCCGTGGCTCCCGCGCTGCAGGTGGCTTCGACGTATGGGAGCTTGAGCAGCTATTACGACCACATTACCGTGATGCAGGGCAATCTGCTTCCGCGCAAGGTAATGCTTTACGACAACAAGCGCCCCATCGTGAAGGCTGAGCTGGTGGCGATGAACGGCATCAAGCCCGACGACCCGGCTCTGACGCCGACGGCGACGGCCCTTCACCCCAAGGGCGACAAGGTCACCCTGAAACCGGAAGAGGCTGAGGCGCTGCTGATCAAGAAGGTGAAGCCGATCCAGCCGCAGGGCGGCGGACCGATGATGGGCATGGGCGGAGGAAGTGTCTCCCTCTTTGCCACGATCGGAATCGATGGCAAGGTGCGCAATATTCACGGCCAGTTCTCCATGTCTGCCGCGTTGACTGCGGCCGCGCTTACGGCTGTCTCGCAATGGCAGTACAAGCCCTACATGCAAGATGGCGTACCGGTCGAAGTCGACACGACAATCAATGTTGACTTCGGAAACGGAAAGGGTGGGGGAGGCGGCGGCGGTCCAAGAGGCGGTGGAGGGGGAAGAGGTGGCGGAGGCGGCGGCGGTGGTGGAGGCATGCCTCCGCACTGAAACGGCGTTCCAAACGAAGCAAGGCCGGCCACGATGGCCGGCCTTGCTTGCTTCCATTCGATTCACTGTTAGAACTTGACTGAAGCCGCTCGCGGAGAGATCCCGCTGATTGCAGCCGCCCGCGCCTCGGCATAGGCTGCCGCGCCCATCAGCGCCGTCTTGCTCTCAAGAATCACCCGCACCGGCGTATTCACCAGCAGTTGGCTCAACCGGCCCTTGTCTGCAAACGCCTTCATAAACGTGCCGTCCTTCAGCTTTTCGAGAATGCGCGGCGCAATGCCGCCACCCAAATACAAGCCGCCCACCGACAGAATCGTCAGCGCCAGGTTGCCGGCCTCCGCGCCGAGCGCCGACACAAACATGTCCAGCGTCTTCTCGCAGATCTCGCTTTTGGCCTTCATCGCCAGCTCGGTGATTACGGCGTTCGGGTCTTCTGCCGTCATGCGCTCGGCCAGCCACGCCGGTTCTTCCAGGCCCCGCACCTCGCGCAAAAACTCGTAGCAGTTGGTCAGGCCCTGTCCGCTCACCACGCGCTCTGAGCTGATGCGTCCGTTGTACTTCTGCTTGAGAAACCTGAGCAGATCAATCTCGTCTTCGTTGCGCGGTGCAAAATCCGAGTGGCCACCCTCGGAAGGATACGGAACATGATCGCGCCCATCCCAGATCATGAAGGTCTCGCCCAATCCTGTCCCCGCGGAGATCAGCGCCCGGTTTCCCACCTGGCGTGCATCGCCGTCGCTCAGCGTGTAGACCTGATCCGCGCTCAACTCGGCAATCCCGTATCCATTCGCCTGCAAGTCGTTGATCAGGAAGACATGGTCGATCTTCAAATTCGTGGCCAGCTCACGGCTGTCCAGCGTCCACGGCAGGTTGGTCAGGCGTAGACGTCCGTCGCGCACCGGTCCCGGCACCCCAAAACAGGCCGCGGAAACCTTCTCCGCGATAATGAACTCCTTTACGATATCTTCCAGCCCGGTGTAGTCCTTGGCGTGGTACTGCTTGTCGCGCGTGTGCTTCAGGTTCCCGTCGATAAAGTCGTAAAGCGCCAGGTTGACCTTTGTGCCGCCAACATCTCCAGCCAAAATCATGCTTCCCTCTCCAAAAAACCGCAGCCCTGGTCGTCGGGCGCGGGCAGCAACGCGGCCGCACTTCTGTCCAGAATCAATGTGAGTATACCGCTCGCCGGTCTGATCAACTGGCTCGGCAACCGTTCCACATCGCGGTCTCCCATGAATACTTCTTTTAGAATCTGTGCTTTATCCGCGCCGCCGATCAGGAAGAAAGCAGAGTTTGCCCGGTTGATGACGGGCCACGTCAGCGTCAGCCGCCAGGTGTCCTTTTGAGGTACGTGGTTGGCCACAACCAGCCGGCTCGTCTCGTGCAGCGCCTCGGTGTGGGGAAAAAGAGACGCAGTGTGTCCATCCGGCCCCATCCCCAGCGCAATCAGGTCAAACCGCGGAAGATCCGCCCCTTCCAGTTTGAACCCGCATTTCAGACCCGCCTCGTAGTGCGCTGCGGCCTGCTCCGGATCGAGCTCCCCCGCCATGCGGTGAATCTGCTCTGCTCTCAGCGGCACATGCTCCAGCAGCGTCTCACGCGTCATGCGGTAGTTGCTTTCCTCGTTGTCGGGCGGAACGCACCGCTCATCCACCCAGTAAAGGTCCAGCTTTTCCCACGGCATCCGGTTGCGCCACGGGTGGTGGGGGTCGGCCAGCAACGCGAAGGCCGCCTTGGGAGTCGATCCGCCGCTGATCGCGATCCGCGCCCAGCCTTCGGCCTCAACCGCTTCCTCAACCATCTCCACGAAGTACTGTGCCGCTCTCCAGGCCAGTGCCGCCGCATCCCGCTCCACGTAGTAGACGATTCTGAGTTTTCGACTCATTCCCCGCTGCCCCTCTGCTTTCTACGTTACACGGAGCAAGGCTTCGATATTCCTCAGTTCAAGTCAATTACGTCAATCGGGAATCAATTCTCGAAGCTCTGGCCCTTCGCAGCGCGCGTTGCTCCGCGTCTACGGTAACCGGGATCATTTCAAAATATGGTTTCAGCAGCCCAGTAGCCGCGGCCCCGCGCAAAGCTTGTCTCGAACGCGCTAAACCGCTCTTGGGACGAAACTCATTTACCCAGGTAGTCCCGGTATTGCTGCTCCAGAACACCGGCGGCACGCGCCAGCGCTAGCTTCGACAGGTTGTACCGGTAGAGGCTCTCCACCTGGTTGTTCTCCGCGCTTGCCAGCGCAGTCTGCGCCGTCACCAGGGGAAGATTGTCGTCTACGCCAGCGTTTACGCGATCGGTTTCGTCGCTAAGGGCGCGCGTAGCCAGCTCCACGTTCGATCGTGCAACATCCACCAGGCGGTGGCTTGCGTTCACGTCAAGCAGCGCCGAGCGCACCTGCTTGTCGATCAAGTTCGTCAGGTCGGCAAGCTGCGCATTCACCGCTTCCACCTGCGCCTGAGAGGCATCCTCGTCTCCGCGCAGGCTGGCTTCGCGGAAAATCGGCACGCTCAATGAACCCATAGCGAGGAAATCGCCACGCGTTCCCGCGCCATTCACCGTGCTGGTGCCATAGTAGCTGTCGAACCGGAGCGTCGGATACCGCTGGCTGCGGTAGGACGCGTGGATCGCCTTGTACGCCACTGCCTGATTCTGCAGATTCTGATAGTCCTGGCGACTCTTGTAGGCGATGGCGCGCACTTCCTCCGGTGTCTGCTCGGCAAGGTCGCTATAAGGAGCAGGATCGGTAAGCGCAATCTTCTGCCCCGGCGCAACACCAATCTCGCGTTTCAACAGGATCAGGTCTTTCTCGTAGGCGTTCTGCGCGTAGATCAAAGCTTGCTGCTGCGACTGCAGCTCCACCTTTGCCCGCAACTCGTCGAGATTCGCCGCCGTGCCCGCCTCGTGCGCGGCGTGGGCATGGTCAAACTGCACCTGGCTTTCAGCCACCAGCGCCTTGGCGTTGTCTACTTCGCTCGATGCGGCAATGGCGTGCAGGTAAGCAGTGGCCACCTGCTGCACCACTTCGCCGCGCGCGGTCATTTTGGCAAAATGCGCCGCCCTTTCCGCCGCGCCCGCCGCCCGCCATCCGGCGATCACCGGCCCTGAAAACAGCGTCTGGCTATAGTGAACCCGCCCCTCGGTCAAGTCGTCCTTTGTGATGAGCGACATTCCCCCCGGAAACTGGCCGCTCGGAAACAAGGTGGCGAACTTGGCGATGACGCCGGGACCAAATCCCTCCGCGGCCAGGTTGTGCTCGTAAACGCCAGTGGCGCCGGTCAGAGTGATAGTGGGCAAAAATCCCTGCAGAGCCTGATTCCTTTCGCCATGCAGAGCTGTTTCGCCGCTTTCGGCTTCCCTCAGCCCAAGATTGTTGTCCAGGCCACGCCGCACCGCGTCGTCGAGCGAGAGCATGAGTGTCTCGTCCGTTGCCGGATGCGCCGTTACGCTCCCGAAGAAGGGATTGAGGGCCGAGCTTGGGTTCTGCCCCGACGCCGCCGCTACCCAAAAGGCCGCCGCGCAGGCAAGCGTTTTTGCTCCACTCCGGAGCGCAAAATGGTGCATGGGATTCACTGCCATCTATTCTCTCAGATGAGCCAGACCCTGCCCCGGATGCAGCGTAGCCCCGCTCGACCGCAAATTTATTCCCAGCAAGGGCCGGGCTGATCCCGAACATGGCCGCAAATCGGCCGTCGGTTTCTGCGGCCCGCGATCCGGCGCTGGTTCCTCATGCCGTCTGCTGTGCGGGCGCAGCGTTGTCCAGCCGTCTCCGCAGGTCGTGGTAGAGCACGGCAAGTGCCGTCGTCATCGCCGAGTAGATGAGCAGGATGTACGCCACAAACAAAGCAAGATAAGCCAGAACGGCGATGCCGACAAGCACTACGAAAGCCACCGAACCGACGGTCACATGCACCGCCATCGCTGCTATCCCCACCAGAGCGCCCAGCGCCAGCAAAAGCAGGATGCTCACCAGGTACGCGGCATAGACGATGGCATACACAACCAGTACCACCAGAAAAACGCGCCCCATCGAGTTCCGTGTCAGCAGCAGGCTGCGCTGTATTGCCGCCCACGCCGTGATCCCCTCCTCGACGCAGGCTGGAATCGACGCCGCAAGCCGGATCATCACCACGACTGAGTAGATGAGAATCGCCAGATAGAAAAGCAAAATCAGGGGGACGAGGAAAAACGAAGCCGCAGGATTAGAGTGGCCCAGTCCCAGCAAAACGGCAACCGTGGCAATCAGCGCCACGAGTACGGCGACCGGCAAGACGACGCTGAGGGCAGTGAGAATCAGCAGCCACACGTAACGGCCAAAGTGGCTCCAGGCCGCGCCATAGGCCTGTTTTACGGTAACCTTCACGCCCAAGCCGGCTTGTGTTGAAGCAAAGACCGCCGCCGGTAGATAAAGGGCGAACATAGCGAGAAGAATCGGGTAGAAGACCAGAATGAGGGGAATAAACCATGGTGAAAAGCCTGCCACGGAGCCGATTCCGGGAGTATGCTCCCTGATTTGCCCCAGCATAGTCGGAATCACGACACACAGGACGGCGGCTACGTAGAAGAGCATGACGCCCGCGGGAACGGAGGCAACTCCCAGAAACAGACGCAGGTGGGCGCGCATCAGATGGTAGATGCGGTCCAGCGTCTGTCCGAAGGTCATTGGCGCAGAGCGGACAGGCGTGAAATTGACGGAGGGCAAAGAGTCAGCAGACGGGGACCCGGTTAGTTCGTCCATTGGGAACACCTCTGGCGGGCTTTGGATTCTTGCCGGGATGGTAGCACAAGCATGTGTGGGTTGGCGTTAGCAGGTCGAGAAAGCGGGAACCCTCATGCCTCTGGCGGGCCTATTTCTAGGCGAAGTGCAGCACCGATTCAGCCCAGACGATCGCTTGTGCATAGCAGCGCTGTAGTGGTGCGCTGTCCATGCTCCATCTCCGCGCAGTTTGGCTGCAAAGCGTCCAGTCGCCCTGCTCGTTCGCAATCACCCACGCGAGCAGGCCGCGCACCGGGCTTTCCGCATCGTTCAATGCCTGTCGAATCTCCTCGCGCAGGGGCAGCGACGGGGTCAGCTCGTCCATCGGAATCCGCAGCATGGCAGGCAGCAGGCTCAGCATACCCACCAGGTACTGCTCTGTGGGATTCAAGCCGTAGACTCTGGCTGCCAGCTCGCAAAACCGCCCTCTCACCAATGCCAGACGCAGCACCTCCTGGTTCTGCCCGGCATTTAAATCGCTGGTAATTGCCAGCGTGGCCACGCGGCGGAAGGCGTCTTCTCCAATCACCACCAGTGCCCCCTCTACCGAGCGCACCTCTTGTTGAACGGCGTACATGGGCGAGTTAATCAGCCTGAGAATGCGATAGGTGAGCGACGTATCCCTTTTTACCAGTCGTGAGATATTGCGCAGATCGGCTGTTTCGTCCTGCAGCGCGCACAGAATCTCGATCTGCGAAAGACGATTGGCCGGAATCTTGCGATTCCTGAGCATCACCGGCCGGCAAAAATGGTATCCCTGCACCAGCGTGAAGCCCTCGTCGCAGGCCGTCTTGAACTGTTCGCTTGTTTCCACTTTTTCGGCCACCAGGGCAACGGCGCGGTAGCTCAACCGATCCAAAAGCAGCTTGCGTTCATGTGCGTCCACGGCGAGAAAGTCGATCTTGATGTAGTCGGCCAGTTCCACCAGCGGCTCAATGCCCGGCTTCCACGTAAAGTCGTCGAGCGCCAGCCTGAAGCCGGCTCTTTTCAGCCTGCGGCATGCGCTCACCAGGACAGGCGTTGGTTCCAGGTCTTCAAGAATCTCAAGCACCGTCATGCCGGCGGGCAACACATCCACCAGAGCCCCTGTCAGCGACTCCTCAGTGCAGTTCACAAACGCCAGCGCTCCCCCGGTCAGCTTTTCCAAACCGAAGACGACTGAGTTGTCGAGCATGGTGCGGGTGGCACGGTTGCCATCCCAGGGAAAGCACGCTCCCGGTTCGTCCCTGAACAGCAATTCGTAGCCGTGCAGCCGGCCGCGCATGTCCAGGATGGGCTGGCGCGCCAGATAACGGAACCCTTCCGCCGAATCCAATCGAAAGTTATCTTTGCATTGCGGAGTAGTCGCCATTGCGCCGTGCCTGCCCACCACCTCCGTTTATCGGCCACGGCAGTCAGCACTTTATGTGGAAAACCGAAAGCAGCAGTCCTCAGCCTCCCATGAACATGCCGCCATTCACGTCCAGGACATGACCGGTAATGTAACCGGCCGCATCTGAGGCCAGGAAGGCGACCGCCTGCGCAATCTCTACGTCGGTTCCGGCGCGGCCCACGGGAATTGTGGCCATCATGACCGTGCGCTGCTGCTCGTTCAGCACCGCGGTCATCGGCGTTTCAATGTAGCCCGGCGCAACGGCGTTCACGGTAATGCCGCGCGAGGCAACTTCGCGGGCCAGCGAGCGCGTCAGTCCCAGCAGTCCGGCCTTGCTGGCCGCGTAGTTCACCTGCCCGGCCTGCCCTGTGCGTCCCACCACGCTCGATATGTTCACGATCCGGCCCCAGCGGTTCTTCAACATCGGCCGCAGCACGGCCTGGGTCAGCAGAAACGCACCGGTCAGGTTGGTGGCTAACACATCGTCCCAGTCGGTGCGCTTCATGGCCATCATTAGGCCGTCCCGGGTAATGCCTGCGTTATTCACCAGAATCTCGACCTTGCCGAAGCGCTCCAGCACGGCCTTCGCTCCGGTCTTGATCTGCTCCTCGCTCGACACATCAAGGGCAAACGCGGCCGCCCGGCCACCGGCTGCCTCAATCTCCGTAACCACTTCGGCCAGCTTCGCTTCGTTCCGCGCCGCCAGCGCAACCGTCGCACCCGCCCGCGCCAGTTCCAGCGCACAAGCCCTTCCGATTCCTTGCGATGCGCCCGTCACCAGCGCGATGCGTCCCTCGATGCTTGTCATAGGCTTTCAGATCTCCGTGCGCGCAGCTCCGCGCCCTTTCCGCTCATCATTATAGATAGATAGAGGCATGGGCCAGGAGCGTAGGGATCAGAAACGCAGGGCAATTGCATGAAGGTATTTGTGACTCGTTATGGTTATTCTCGACCGTTGAGCGCGGTAAGCCACGTCATTTCCTCCCGGAGGGAGGACGGAAAATAGCCCAGGACAAGCGCAGCG
>CAYZVG010000086.1:0-10065 GCA_964481595.1 uncultured Occallatibacter sp.
AGTACTCGCCCAACAACGACATCATGTATGTCTCCATGGTCGATGCCGGCACGGTTGAGTTCCTGCGCTCCCTTGGCAAGGTCATCGTCAGCTCCGCCGATCTCGTCAGCCAGTTTGAAGCCGTCCTTACCGCAGATCAAATTGCCAGCCACGCCGTAGCCCAGCGCGCCATCGACGACATTCTCGCCGAAGGCTGGCAGCAGATCGCCACACGCCTCCGCGCCCCCAACGCCGCCCCGTACACTGAGTTCGATCACGTCGAGTGGCTCTCAGAGGCCATGCGCCGCGCCGGCCTCGTCTGGCAAGACGGCCCCAACGTCAGCGTCAACGCCAACTGTTCCGATTCGCATTACGAGCCAACCGCCGAGCGCACCGCTACCATCCGCGAAGGCGACTTCCTGCTCATCGACATCTGGGCCCGCTCCACGCAGCCCGGCTCCGTCTATTACGACATCACATGGACCGCCGTCGTCGGCCGCGAGCCATCCCCCAAAGAGCAGCTCGTCTTTGAAACCGTCCGCAACGCCCGCGACGCCGCCATCGCCACCGTCCAATCCGCATTCGCAGCAGACCGTCCCATCTGCGGATTCGAAGCCGACGACGCGGCCCGCAACGTCATCCGCAGCGCAGGCTTTGCCGAGTTCTTCACCCACCGCACCGGCCACAATATTACCGATGAAATTCACGGCCCCGGCGCGCATCTTGACAACCTTGAAACCCACGACCAGCGGCGTCTGCTGCCCAACACCTGCTTCTCCGTTGAGCCAGGAATCTATCTGCCTGAGTTCGGCGTCCGCAGCGAGGTCGATATGATCGCCACCACCGGCAAAGCCTGGGTCACCGGCAAAATCCAGCGCGAGCTGGTCAGGATCTAGCCGCGCAGCTATACGACGCTTGGTGAAAAAAGCGGCATTGCGGCCATTGGAGGGAGCGGGAGGCTTTAGCCTCCCGAATCGAGCCATCGATTCATTGTGGCTTTAGCCACGGGCCTTACGACCGACCAGCCAAAACGACTTTTTACCAAGCTGCATCACCGCGCGCGATCGAGGCCGCCATCCGCCCCCCGCCTGCCTGCTATATTCAAGAAGGAATGGCAACGGATTCGAACAAGATCGCCGCGCAGCCCAAGGCACAGCAAGGCCTTGTCTATCTCCCTCTCATCGCTGGATGGCTCTTTCCCGGCGCAGGTCATTTTCTCCTGCGCAAGTGGGGCCGTGGCGCGCTTCTGGCTGTCTCCATCATCGGCTTGTTCGCCACCGGCCTGGCCATGAAGGGCCGTATCTACACCGGCGCGCAAGACATTCTCGACATGCTCGGAATGGCGGGCGATCTGGGTAATGGCCTGCTCTACGTCGCCGGCCGCGCCTTCGGCTGGGGCGCAGATCAGGTGCAGGTCACCACCGCCGATTACGGAACCAAGTTCATCGTCGTGGCCGGCCTGCTCAACATCATCGCCGCCGTTGACGCGCACAACCTCAGCACAGGGAGGAAGCCGCAATGACCCATCTCTCCCACTTCGCGGCCGTGCTTGTGTTCGCGCTGTCGGTCTCGGTCGTCTTCGGCATCACCATGCGCGAAACGCCTGTCCGCATGTTCAAGTACGGCGCGTATTGCTTCACTCTGTTCGTAGGCTCGGCCATCGTACTTAGCTGGGTCATGTTCCTCATCGCCCGCTAAAGCCTCTTCCCACACCTCACATCCGTGCCCCATCCATCGCGCAGCTTTATCGCGCGATGGGTGGGATAGCACCGCGCTGGCCAGCATCTCAATCAAGCACTGAAAATGGGTGGGCTCAGGTCTGGATTTTCAGACAGGGGAAAGCACGAACCCATGCCCTTACAGCTCTTTCCCGCATCCCGAGCAAAAGTGTGCCCCCGCCGCGTTCTCCTGGCCGCATTGCCCGCACTTGGCGGCGCTCATCACTGCGGAAATCGTTACCGGTGCGGCATTCGCCGTCCGCCCATACAGCGGCATGGGAATCCCCAGCGCCGCAGCGATGCCCGCCGCGTGAAGGGCGTTAAATTCGCGCACCCGTCCCGGCATAAAGAAGCACTCGATAAACCCTGCCAGCCCCGGAATCCCCGTCCAGAAAAAGCAGAGATACAGAATGCCCAGACCGGTCCGCCGCAGGTAAAAGTGGTGCGCGCCAAAGCTGCCCAAAAACAGCGCCAGCAGAATCCCCACAACTTCATCGCGGCGAACCGCGTCGTACTGTTGGTAGAAAATCGCCTGCGGGTTCGGATACGCGTAGTCGTTCATCGGGTTCTTCTCCTGGCTCCTGCCATGGGGTATACGCTGCCGGTTCCATTGCGGTTCCGCGCGCGGAACTGCGCGTGTGGTTGCATTGTGCCACAATCGTCGCGTAGTTACAGCGTTTTTGATTCTGCTACTTAGCAGCAAGCATGAAGCCCGGTGGCTTTTCCTTTTAGGAAAATCCACCTGCCATCCGCAGCCCTTGAAACAGGTCAATCGAGGATGCTCTAGAATCAAGTTCGCGATGAGTGCTCAAAGTGATTTGGCGGCTGCAGGCGGCGCGTTCCTCATAGGTGGCGATCTCAGCGTCAATCGCCTCGGTTACGGAACCATGCGTTTGGTGGGCGAAGGCGCATGGGGCGAGCCGGTCGACGAAGCCGAAGCCCGTCGCGTCCTGCGCCGCGCCGTCGAGCTGGGCGTCACGCTCATTGACACTGCCGACGCCTACGGCCCCGAGATCGCCGAGCGGCTCATCGGCGAAACTCTTGCCCCCTATCCCCCCGGCCTGATCATCGCCACCAAGGGCGGCATCACCCGCCAGGGCCCGGCCAAAACCGAGTAC
Organism: uncultured Occallatibacter sp.; assembly: GCA_964481595.1. GTDB lineage: Bacteria > Acidobacteriota > Terriglobia > Terriglobales > Acidobacteriaceae > Telmatobacter. Next base: position 2,816 of record CAYZVG010000086.1, read on the forward strand.
GTGGGCCGCGCCGGCTATATCATCCAATGCGTCGAGATGAGCCTGCGCCGTTTGAAGCTCGACACCATCGATCTCTATCAGCTTCATCGCATCGATCCCCGCACGCCCCTAGAGGAATCCTTGGGCGCACTCAAGCTGCTCCAAAACCAGGGAAAAATCCGCCACATCGGCCTCAGCGAAGTCACACCTGCCGAGATCGAGGAGGCGCGCAAATACGTCAACATTGTCACCGTGCAGAACCGCTACAGCCTCACCGACCGCCGTCATGAGGCAACGCTTCAGTGGTGTCAGCAGCAGGGCATCGGCTTCATGCCCTGGTATCCGTTCGCGGGCGGCAAGCAGCTTCGGCCTGACCACCCCTCCGCCGCGGCCCTCGTGCGCATCGCCGCCAGGCACGGCGCAACTGTCTCGCAGCTCTCGCTCGCCTGGCTGCTCGCCCGTTCCCCGGTCCTGCTTCCCATCCCCGGCACGTCGAAGGTCGCTCACCTTGAAGAGAACGTAGCCGCCGCCCACCTCAGACTAACCACCGAAGACTGGGCCGAAGTGGAAGCAGCCGCAGCACAGCCAGGCACCGCGTCTCCCTAAGGTGCGGGGACGCATGCAGACAGCTAAATCGGGGCAAGTCTATTACTAGAAGAGGAAGCAGTACGTAAACAGCAGGTTAGTTTCTTGCGAACCACCGGGGATGGATGGCAACCGGACGCATCATTCATCTACGAATCGCGCCGGCCTGGTTTCTGTTGGCGCGATTAGCTGTACTTCTTGACCGCTGCCTCAATGGCGCTACCGGCTTCGGCAAGATCCGCAGGCACCATTACCGGATGGAACTCAATGCTCGCATTAAACGCGAAGAACCACGGCTCGGCAATCGCCGGGATCTGCGAAGCACTCTGCATCTCAAGGAAAAGATACGCAGTCCGTTGGCCGTTATCGTCTGTGAAGTAAACGGCTTCGGGCTTCTGTTCCGCAAGTATTGACTGGAAGGTTGAGCCGAGTTTCCCGGCCTTTGCCACCGCGTTACCGGTCTCCACGGGGATGTTCACTTTGACTAGAAATCGCATAAATTACCTCTGACCCGAGAGGCTAACACGGCGATGCACCACTGGATAGTCTTCTGTGGAGGGCATTTCGAATTGGATTGCGCACCAACAGCGCGATAGGGATCCTGCGCTTCGAGAGTGAAGCTCGTGTCGATCATCGGCAGGCGAAATCCCTGTCTGAGTGACAGGGAGCAGGCGCCCAGTTCGGTTAAACGCGCAGCGTGGAACTGCAGAGTCGTTTTCGTCTTGCTCAAAGCAATCCAATGGCAACTTGACCTTGAAAGCGGACCTCTCAAAACCTCCCTGAGCGGTAAAAAGACGTCAACATCTATTCGGGCATCCGCTTCTGGAGATTTGCTGCTGTATGTGACGACTATCACCAAGGGCCTCGCTTCCATGTATCGAAAGGGGGATGTTCTGGTCTCGCTCCTTTGCCGATAAATAGAAGGCAATGTCCGGATAGTGATTGATTCAGCAGGTGAGCAATGATCCACCCTCTTTCTCGTGGTGGCGGCATCTTCAAAAGATTGTTCGGTTATTCTGCAGCCACATCCTCAAGACCCGACGCACGAAGGGCTCTTCTGTTGGCTGGGCTCGCAACGATTGCCACGCTTGCTGTGGTGTATCTCGGCACTCACACATACTTGAGGTACCGTTGGCAGAGTCGAAATACGATCGCTGAGCTGCGGGAACTTCCGGCGGGCCCGGTAAAGATCCGCGGCGTAGTCACTTACCTGGACAGCGCCAATAAGCGGTTTTGGCTGCAAGACGAAACAGGCGCGATCGCTGTCAATCTGGATCCCACTTTGACTGGCGCGCATTTCGGTGACGTCTTGTTGCTTGAGATGAGGAAGACCCACGCATACGATCCCGTTCTGGGTAATTCCAGCCTGGGGCTCACTGACTTCAAGGTGGACAAGAGCGGAAGCAACGCGCCATTGCCCATTCCAGTCAAGACAGCGATTCCAACCCTTTCCCAAGCAACCAAGACGGGCATCCGAGTCACGGTAGAAGGAGTCGTTCAGGGCGTTGTTGCCAAAGGGAATGGTCTGGTGCAGGTGGACCTCGGAGACGGGGGGCAAGAAGCGGAAGCTTTTGTGCCGGGAGATTCACGCCGACTTGCGCAATGGACAAATGCGCGCGTGCGGCTAACCGGCGTGCTCGAAGTTCTGCTGGATGCGGGAGGAAGCCCAACGTCCGAGACCATCTGGGTACAGAACGCGACTGACTTGGAGAAGATCTCAAACGCGCCAACCTCAGCACAGCTTTCCAATGTTCGCTCCCTCTATGCCAACAACAATCAGATCGGTGCGCACCTGGTGCGGCTCCGTGGAAGAGTTCTGTATCAGGAGACGCACGATCAGTTGCTCGTTGAGGATGAATCGGGAGTCGTCGGTTGCGCTCTGGAGCAGCCGGGCGAATTTGCTGCGGGAGCTCCCGTTGAGGTCCTGGGCTACATCAAGAACGACGGCTTGCGAATCGACCTGGTGCACGCGTCAGCAAGACCCCTTCCTGCCGACGATCTGTTGAGATTTCCCTCCGATGTTCCGGTTGCAACCATTGCCAGCGTGCGGGCACTCAGCAAAACCATCATTCGCACCGCGCCGACGGTCAAAGTGACTGGGGTTGTTACATACGTTAACACCGACTATCGGCAGCTCTTTGTGCAGGATCGTACAGCAGGCATTTTCGTTAAATTTGCGGGCACACCGGTGCAGCTCTATCAAGGCGAGAAGATCACCGTGACCGGATTGGCGCACGATGGGGATTTTGCGCCAGTCATCGTCGCTCCGAAACTCATCTCTATGGGGCCGGCTCCTTTGCCCACGCCGGTGCCGATGAACATGCGTGCAAAAACGGGTGTGCTGGATTCGTTGTATGGCCAAGTCGAGGGCGTTGTGCACCCGATACGGGAAAACAAGTATCCGACAAAGCAGACCAATTTCGATCTATACACTTCCCTGGGTCCGGTTCACGTCGGCGTCATGGAGCATCCATCGCAAGACAAGATCATGGCTGACCTCCAGGATGCCACGGTGCGTGTGCGCGGCGTGGTGGGAGAGGTGTTCAATTCACGAAAGCAGTTTGTCGGAATGCAATTAGCGGTTGCAAAGTTGAGTGGTATCGAGGTCATCGAGCCTGGCAGTTCGAACCCGTTTGCTCAACCTGCGACATCCATCATCAATCTCCTCAGTTATTCGCCGCATACGAGATTCGATCATCGGGTAGTGGTCAGCGGCACCGTGACGATGTTGGGCGACGGCTTCTTCTATATGCAGGATCAAACCGGCGGAGTACGAATCGAGAGCGGTACAAGCGGCCTTCGATTAAACGATGTAGTCGATGCCGCCGGATATGCCACTGCGACCGGCTATTCACCGGTGATAACGGATGCGGTCGTAAGAGTCCGACGTGAGAGGTCAGCCATCAACCCTCAGCCCGTTACTGCCGACTTGATGAGCGATGGACGTTTCGACTCTCAATTGGTAAGTGTCGAGGCAACTCTGCTGAATGTTGAAAGCTCCGCGGGACCGAGAACTCTGTCGGTTACATCGGGTGGGCACACATTCCAAGCCGTTCTTTATCTGGTCGACTCCGGCCAGCCGTTCCTTCCGCCTCAGGAGGGGAGCTTGCTGCGCCTCACAGGAATCTGCTCGGTTGAGGTGGGACGTGGAAGGTCAGACAATCTGCTCCACAAAGACCCGGTTACGTTCAAACTGATGATTCGTTCGCCCTCGGATATACAGGTTTTGAGAGGCGGCAGTTGGTGGACTCTGCGCAACAGTCTGGCTTTGGTGGGCATCCTTGTTCTGGTGGTGCTCTTCGGTGCTGTCCGAATGCTTGTTCTGCTCCGTCGAATTGAGGGCAAAAACGAAGAACTGCGCAGGGCCAGCAAAAAGGAAAGCGCCATCCGCCAACTAATCGCCGCCATGCATGAGATTCGCGTCAAGAAGAAGTTCACGTCTCAAGTGTCGCTCCCGGAAGCGGACGAACTTGCATTGCTGGGCGCAGAGTTCAATCACATGGTTGAAGAGCTTCACGTTCGCGACATGGCAAAGGACGAAGCGGAAGAAAGGCTCCAGCAGCAGGCCCTCACGGATGCACTGACCGGGCTTCCGAATCGCCGCCTCCTCTCCGACCGCATCACTCAAAGCATCGCAACCGCAAAACGCGACGGCAGCATGGTCGCAATGCTGTACATCGATCTTGACGGCTTCAAGCTGGTGAACGACAGCTTTGGACACAATTTCGGCGATATGCTCCTGATTCGCGTGGCCGAGCGCATTTCATCGCGCATTCGCAACGCGGATACGCTCTCACGTTTGGGAGGCGATGAGTTCGCTGTCGTAATAAGCAGCCTGAAGGTGGTCAATCACGCCGAATTGCTGGCCCAGTCACTGCTGCAAGTCATCGCAAAGCCGTTCGAGATCGATGGTCAGGAAATTACCATTGGGGCCAGCATCGGCATCTGTGTGTTTCCCAACCAGGCGAATAACGAGTCTGAACTTCTGCAATTTGCCGACAGTGCCATGTACTCGGCTAAACGTTCCGGCAAAAACCGTGTCGTCCTGTTTACGAAGGACCTCGGAGAGTCCATGCGTGAACGGCTTACCATCGAGAACCAACTGCGCCACGCAATTGAGAATGGAGATATTGTCGTTCATTACCAGCCGGAATTTGCAATAGGCTCGGGGAATCCAATTCGTTTTGAGGCGTTAGCCAGGTGGACGCATCCAACGCTCGGCAGCATTCCGCCCTTGAAGTTCATTCCCATCTCAGAGGAAAGTGGGTTGATTATTCCCCTGGGTGCTCACGTCTTGGAGCGCGCCTGCACGGATTGCGTGTCGTGGCAATCGAAGTCCGGACATCGCATAGAAGTTGCCGTGAATGTCTCTTCTGTCCAATTCGGTCGCGACTCGTTCGTCGAAGAAGTGGAGGCGGTTCTCAAGAAGACTGGGTTAGAACCGAAACTCCTGCAGCTTGAGCTTACCGAGTCGGTGATAGTCAATGGGCTAGATGGCGCAGTTGCAACAATAAGGCGCCTGCAAGACCTAGGCGTGAGTGTTGCTATCGACGATTTCGGCACGGGGTATTCTGCCCTCAGTTATCTCTCGAAACTGCCGTTCAACGCCCTGAAAATCGACCGCATCTTTATGAAAGAGATCATGCGGAGTTCGGAAACCAGAGCAATGGTGCGTTCACTTATCGTGATTGCGCAGGAACTCGGCATGAATGTGATCGTGGAAGGCATTGAAAACGAGGCGCAACTCAAGGCTATCCAGGAAATTGGAGCAAATCAGGTCCAGGGCTATTACCTCGGGCGTCCAACGCCGGATCCACTGGCCCTCATCGCAGATCTGGATGCAATGATCGCAAAAGACGTGCTCGACCAACTGCCTCCTGTTCCAGACAAGCTTGAAGTCCGTTAATTTGGACACTTACCTTTGCAGGATAGAGTCTTCAATTGCGAACTAAGACCACGCCATTGGGGCAGGGTAAGAGTGGAAACGGCCCCATAAGTGGCTTTGTAACAGGGCAAGGCCTCAGCCGGGCCAAAGAAGACCGCGGCACAATGCGGCGCGCTGACGGTGGCAATGAACCGTGTCGCAAGCGGATTCGACGGTGTCGGCAGGTGGATTAAATCAAGAAATTTATACCGTCCAAACTGGCCGCCAGCGCGAGGTTGGCCCGGGCTTGCTCCAGTGCTCATAGCAGAACGTATTGCATGATTTTCGTTTACACGTATCCTCATATCCACCCTCGTTAAGTAGTTTGCGCCCGGAAATGTTTATGGGGGTCTATTGGCCGGTTTATCCTTGGCTCGATGGCAAAAACGCTTTCTGTCGTCCTCATCGCGCTCAATGAAGCGGAGAATCTCCCGCGCACGCTCGAAAGCATCCGTTGGGCGCAGGAGATTATTCTTCTCGACTCGGGCTCGACCGATGCCACGAAACAGATAGCTCTCGCCGCCGGCGTGCGCGTCGCGGATCAGCCCTGGCTCGGCTTCGGCATGCAGAAGAACGCGGCCATCGCGCGCGCCACCTGCGATTGGGTTCTATCGCTCGATGCCGATGAGGAAGTCAGCGCCGAACTCGCGGGCGAGATTCAGGCGCTTCTTGCCGGCGAGCCACGCTTCACGGCATATCGCATTCCACGCCTCAATCATTTTCTCGGGGCGCCGCTTCGCCATGGCGGCTACTGGCCCGATCCAAAGCTTCGCTTGTTCGAGCGCGGGGCTGCGCACTTCCAGGAGCGCGCCGTCCATGAGTCGATGATTGCCGCTGCGCCGGTCGGCCAGCTCAAGGGCCATTTGATCCATCATTGCTATCCAACGCTTGAGGACTACATCCAGCACATCGCCAGCTACAGCACCATCGGCGCGCGCATGATGGTCGAGTCAGGCCGCGCTCCGCGCTCCTTCGCGGGTCTCGTCTGGGGCGCGGTGCTCAATCCCATCGCAACCTTCGCCTACAACTACGTTGTCCGTCTCGGTTTTCTCGATGGCGCGGCGGGCCTGCTCCAGCACCTGAACCACTCGGTTTACATCCACTGGAAGTACGTCAAGGCCTGGCAATCCGCGCGCAAAGATTCTCTCTAGTTTCCTGTTGCTGAGGTTCATCCTAAACTTTCGGCTGTCATTCTGAACGAACGGGGCCCCAAACGTTTTTCAGTTTGGGGGTGGTGAGCGAAGAATCCGCGGTTGCATTTCGGCGATTCCAAAAGAACTTCAGATTCACCACGCTCGTTCATCGAAGGCGGAAGCCTGCCCTCCGCCGAGTCGCTGTCGCATTTGCCAGCTACCATCGAACGCCGCCTTTCCGCTATCCTCCAATCAGGGCCTGTTGGCAGACCCAAACGAAGGAGCGACTCATGGCTACCGCATCGATGACTGGCGCAAAACTCAAAAAGGTGCTGGCAGCACTCGAAGGCAACTGGCAGGCGGAGATGGAGGGTTATCACACCTATCTCGCCCTGGCCGACCGCGACACTGAGCCTGTGCGCGCGCAGGTGTTGCGCCATCTGGCCGCGGCCGAGCTCGATCATGCGGCGTTGTGGGCCGAGCGCATCAAAGAGCTCGGCGGTGAGGAGCCTGTCTACACCGGCAGCCCGTTCGGCGAAGCCGATAAGCTGGCCAATCGCGCTGGCGGCATCCGCATGGCCCTGCGCCGGCTTGAGATTGAAGAGAGCCGCCACATCGCCAACTACGGC
>CAYZVG010000087.1:0-10019 GCA_964481595.1 uncultured Occallatibacter sp.
ACGCCTGCTCGGTGGTGAAGTGGAACGAAGGCACCAGCTATCCGATTCAGTCGGGACACGGGTGCATCGGCTGCAGCGAAGAAGGATTCTGGGACAACGGGCCGTTCTATCAGCATCTGCCGTCGTTCCCCGGGTTCGGCATCGAGAGCACGGCGGACACGGTGGGCACGGTCGTTGGCGCGGCCACACTGGCCGGAGTTGCGGCGCATGCGATTGTGACCAACATTCGCAAGCGCAGCGTGATCGCTGAAGTGCACGCAGAAGATCAGAAGGAGTCGTAACCAACTATGACACGCGTCGTCGTCGATCCGGTAACTCGCATTGAAGGCCACCTGCGCGTAGAGGCGGTGGTGGAAAACGGCGTCATTACAGACGCATTCAGTTCAGGCACCATGATTCGCGGCCTGGAGAAGATCCTGATCGGCCGCGACCCCCGCGATGCCTGGGCAATTACCGAGCGCGTTTGCGGCGTTTGCACCACGGTGCATGCGTTAACCAGCGTGCGTGCAGTCGAGAACGCGCTAGGCATTGCGATTCCTCCCACGGCCGAGCTGATCCGCAACATCATGATGACCACGCAGTATGTGCAGGACCATGTGATCCACTTCTATCACCTGCACGCATTGGACTGGGTGGACATTGTCAACGCGCTGAAGGCCGATCCCAAGAAAGCAGCGGATCTGGCTCAATCCTTTTCAAAGTGGGACAAGAATACGCCTGCATATTTCAGCGGAGTGCAGGACAAGATCAAGGCCTTTGCCGCCAGCGGCCTGGGCATTTTTGCCAACGGCTACTGGGGACACCCGGCCTACAAGTTGCCGCCTGAAGTGAATCTGATTGCGGTGGCGCACTATCTGGATGCGCTCGAGTGGCAGAAGGAGATCGTCAAGATCCACGCAGTGTTCGGCGGCAAGAATCCGCATCCGAACTACCTTGTGGGCGGCGTGCCGTGCTCCATCAACATCAATGAAGTTGCCGCCATCAACTCCGAGCGGCTGAATCTGGTCTCACGCCTTATCGACCAAGCGGACGAGTTCGTGAATCAGGTCTACATTCCCGACCTTCTCGCCGTTGCCTCGTTCTACAAAGACTGGTCGAAGTATGGCGGCGGGCTGAGCAATTATCTTTGCTACGGCGAGTTCCCAACCAAGGGCTACGCGCAGGTGGAGTCGTTCAAGTATCCGCGCGGTGCGGTGCTCAATCGCGATTTGAGCACTGTGCATCCGGTGAACGCGACCGATTCACAGGAGATCAAGGAGTACATTGCCAGTTCGTGGTACAGCTACGATGGCGGCGACAGTGTTGGACTGCATCCGTGGGCGGGCGAAACCAATATCAACTACACCGGGCCCAAGCCACCTTTCGAAACGCTGGAGGGGCAACAGAAATACTCGTTCCTGAAGACGCCTCGGTGGAAAGAGAACGCTATGGAAGTGGGACCGCTTGCGCGCTTGATTGTGGCCTACGCCGCCGGCCATACAGACGTTCAGGAGATCGTAAAGGACACGCTGGGCAAGCTCAATGTGCCGGTTGCGGCATTGTTCTCAACGCTCGGCCGCACGGCGGCGCGCGGCCTTGAGACGGCGCTGGCGATGAACTGGTTGAAAGAGTACTTTGGCCAGTTGATGGACCGCGTAAAGATCAATGAGGTATCGACGTTTAACGGAGAAAAGTGGGAGCCGAAGAGCTGGCCTTCAGAGGCTGAAGGTGTTGGCCTGACTGAGGCTCCGCGCGGCGCGCTTGCTCATTACATCAAGATCAAGAACGGCGCGATCGACAACTATCAGTTGGTGGTGCCCACCACTTGGAATGGTTCTCCGCGCGACGCCAAACAGCAGCGGTCGTCGTTTGAGGCTGCGCTGATCGGTACGCCGGTGGCAAATCTCGAACAGCCGTTGGAGATCATCCGCACTTTACATTCCTTTGACCCGTGCCTGGCCTGCGCCGTGCATCTGTACGATCCGCAGGGCAGACACCTCAACCAGGTTTCCTTCGAGTGAGGCCTATGAGCACGCAAAATATTGGTGCGGGTGCTGTGGCAAACAGCGGTCTTTCGGCGAATCCTCATCCCGTCGAGTATCGCCGTATTTACGTTTGGGAACTGCCGGTCCGGGCTTACCACTGGATCAATGCAATTGCACTGGTGGTTTTGTGCGTCACGGGCTACCTGATCGGCGCCCCGATTCGCGCGTTCTACGCTGCTGAGGCGTATCAGCAATACTGGTTCGGATGGGTGAGGTTCCTGCACTTTCTGGCCGCGTTCGTTTACGTATTCAACTTTGCGGCGCGGCTCTACTGGGGCTTTGTGGGCAACAAGTACGCCCGCTGGAATGCATTTTTCCCGTTCAAGAAATCGCAGCGGCAAGAGATAGTCGATGTAGTGAAAGCCGATGTGCTTGAAACCAAGATGCACGGGCCCATTTCGACGGGACACAACGCGCTGGCTGGCCTGATTTACTTCTTTACATTCCTTGCGTTTGTCTTCCAGTCCATTACCGGCTTCGCGCTCTACTCCAGCATGAGCAATTCTTGGCTGCCACGAATGTTTACCTGGATTGTGCCGCTGATGGGCGGGGAATTCGGCGTGCGCTTCTGGCACCACCTGTTCCTGTGGTTCTTTGTCACCTTCATCATTGTCCACATTTATCTTGCCTTCTATCATGACTACATTGAGGGGCGCGGCACCGTGTCCTCTATCATTGGCGGATGGAAGTTTGACCGGGAAAAGAACGACAAATAAGTGGCACCAGCTCTCAGCCTTCATGCAGCATCTGAGAAATGAAGGCTGAGAGCTGAAAGTCATACGAGGTTCCCCATTTCAACACAACCCACGAAAACCCTGGTTCTCGGCCTTGGCAATGTGCTGATGGGCGATGAAGGAATCGGCGTGTATGCGCTAAGGGAACTGGAGAAACACACCCTGCCCGCCGGAGTGGAGTGTCTCGACGGCGGAACTGGCGGCTTTACGCTGCTGGAACCGTTGGAAAATGCCGACCGCATCATCATCATCGATGCGGCTAACGATGGAAATCCGATAGGAACCGTTACGCGCACCACGCCGAAGTTTTCTCGCGACTATCCCCCTACGCTCACCGCTCACGATGTTGGCATGAAGGATCTGCTGGATATGTTCTATATCCGAGGCGGCCAGCACGAGATCATTCTCTATGCCATTACCATCGACCCCAGGCAGCCAATCCGCATGAGCTTGTCAGAGCAGGGCCAAGCCGCCGCAGGGGAAGCAGTCCGCAGGACTATCGCCGAACTGGAAGCGACTGCAACAGTCGGCGGGCGATGAGAGCAGGCGCGCAGGCTAGAGCATCGCTCAAGATGGATTAGACCTGCGGGCTTTAGCACGATCCGTCGAGCAGGGCTCGATAGTATTGCCGCGGAACAGAGGACGAGCGGTCCGCGCGGAGCCGCGAAATCGTTCATCGACAACTGTTTGCAAATCGGACCATTCTTGTCTATCATCTTTTCATGGATCTGAAGACTTGTTGTCGGCTTTGTACGCATGGACGCGCGCACAGCTAACCTTGGCCTGAATTTCCTTAAGTAAAACCAAGTTTCTGTTGCCCGCGTAGCGGTTTGCTGCTGCGGGCTTTTTGTTGTTTCCCAAACGAACCTGTCACGAAGAGAGCGAAGATGAGCCAACCTGCTGAAATCAAGGAAACGAAAGCGCAGCGCTCCGAGCGGCTGAAGCGTGAAAAGAACCCCTGGGAAGCCTTCAACGAAGTTCGCGAATTTGCGCGCCAGGGCCGGTCGAGTGTGACGCCGGAGTGGGCCGGGTTCTACTTCAAATGGTGGGGCGTTTACACGCAGGGAGATGGCGTGGGCGCGGTTGGCGGCAAGGGCGGGGAAGGCCTGGCCTCCGAATGGCTCATGATGCGCATCGGGATTCCGAACGGCATTCTCACCGCCAGCCAGTTGCGGACGGTCGGCGGACTCACGCGCAAGTACGCGCGCAACCTGGCCGACATTACCGTTCGCCAGAACATTCAGCTTCACTGGCTCTCGATCGAGACGCTGCCCGAGGTGGTAGACGCACTCGACTCGATTGGCCTTTCGCCCAAGGGTGCTTGCGGCGACGTATCTCGCAACGTGACCGGCTGCCCGGTGGCGGGCGTTGCCGCGGACGAGGTTCTGAACGCCTCGCCAATTGCGCGCGAGATTGCGCAGATGCTCACGGCCAATCCCGAGTTCTACAACCTGCCCCGCAAGTTCAAAGTCTCGGCCACGGGTTGCCCATCGTGGTGCACTTATCCCGAGATCAACGACATTGGACTTACGCCGGCGGTGCGCGACGGCGAGGTTGGATTCTCACTGCGCGTTGGCGGCGGGCTGTCGAATGAGCCGCATCTCGCGGTCAAGCTCAATGCGTTTCTGCTGCCTCACCAGGCTGTTCCTGCAGTGCGCGCCGTAGCCGAAATATTTCGCGATCAGCAAGGGCTGCGCGAGAGCCGCGACCGTGCACGCCTCAAGTATCTGTTCATGCGCGAAGGATGGACGCCCGAGCGTTTTCTTAGCGAGCTGCAATCGCGTGTCAACTTCACCATCGATCCCGCCGCTGAAGAGCGGGTGCCCAACGATGTTCTGCGCGACCATGCAGGCATTCATCCGCAGCGCGACCCGGAGTTGGCTTATGTGGGAGCATCGGTGCTGCGCGGCCGCATGACCGGCGAGCAGCTTGAGGCTGCGGCGGAATTGGCGGAGCGCTTTGGCAGTGGCTCGCTGCGCGCAACCGTCTCGCAGAACCTGATCTTCGTGGATGTTCCGCGCAAGAAGGCAGACGAACTGGCGCGCGAGCTGAACCAGATTGGCTTGCAGGTGGATGGGTCAAACTTCTGGCGCGGCGCAGTTGCCTGCACCGGAACCGAATTTTGCAAGCTAGCCATTACCGAGACCAAGGGATTTACCCGCTGGCTTGTGGACGATTTGGAAGAGCGGCTGCCGCAGTTCGATCAGCAATTGAAGCTGCACGTAACCGGCTGCCCCAATGGCTGCGGCCAGCATTGGATTGCCGACATCGGTCTGGAAGGCAAGAAGATCAAGCACGACGGCAAAATGACCGACGCCTACTACTTCTGCCTGGGCGGAGCGGTGGGCCAGCACGCCGGCATCTCGCGGCCGGTAGGCTATCGTTGCACGGCGGAGCAGGTGCCGGAGTCGATTGAGCGATTGCTGCGGCACTACCTTGCGGGACGCGCGCAAGAGGAGAACCTGCGTTCGTGGTTTGCACGTCACACAAATGATGAACTGCGCGCGCAGCTCGCCGGAGAGATTCAGCCACCCGTTGACCGCGATTTGCCGCAAGCCAAAGTGCCTCATGCCGTAGCTGAGTAACAGAAGTGTGCGTAAGAACAGTTGGACGGAGTTTTCAAAGCAACGTTGAAACGGCTGGTTCTGAAAGCAGGAAGCCTGTAACTGGGAATTAGCTGGAGCCCAAAATGAGTCTGCTGCCGATTTTCGTGCGTCTTGAAGGCCGCCGCGTACTGCTGGTAGGCGCGGGCAATGTGGCGCTTGAAAAGATTGGTACGCTGCTCAAGACTGGCGCGCTGCTGCGCGTGGTTGCTCCGGAGACGCGGCCTGAAGTATGGCAGCTTGCCGTGGCAGGCGAACTTGAGTTGACTGAGCGCGCCTTCGAGCCTGACGACATTGACGGCTCATTCCTGGTGATTACGGCCACCAATTCGGCCGAGGTGAATCACGCGGTCTATCGCGAAGCAGTGGCTCGAAACATCCCCTGCAATAGCGTGGATGACATTCCCAACTGTGACTTTTTCTTTGGTTCGGTGGTGAACCGCGGAGCGTTGCAGATCGCGATCTCAACCGCGGGTGAAAGCCCTGCCGTGGCCCAGCGGCTGCGCCGCGAGATCGACGAGCAACTACCGCAGGATTTAGGCGCGTGGCTTGCGGAACTGGGACAGCTTCGCCGCGAGGTGCTTGATGCGCATCCTCGCGGAGAGGAGCGGCGGCTGTTGCTTCATGCTCTTGCCGATCGCCAGATTTGTGCGTCGCGGTTGTGCGAAGCGCGCCAGATGGCCAAGCAGGGCATTGCCGCGGGGCGGGCTGCCGCAGGGCATGTGTACCTTGTCGGCGCAGGCCCTGGCGATCCAGAGTTGCTGACCGTGAAGGCGGTACGGCTCATCGAAAGCGCGAATGTGATTCTGCATGACGATCTGGTTCCGCAGGAGATTTTGGATTTTGCCTCAATGGCCGCCAAGACCGAAAACGTGGGCAAGCGGTGCGGCGCAAAGAACATTACCCAGGAAGAGATCAACGCGTTGATGGTGGAGCACGCCAGAGCTGGCCGGAGCGTGGTTCGCCTCAAGAGCGGAGATCCGATGCTGTTTGGCCGCGCCGCCGAAGAGATTGAAGCGCTGGTCCAGGCAGGCGTCGACTATCACGTTGTTCCTGGGGTTTCAGCGGCCTTTGCCGCGGCAGCCGCACTGGGCTGTTCGCTCACAGACCGCACTCGCGCATCCAATGTGATCTTCTCCACCGGGCATCACGCGCAGTCGCACAACCGCGCGCCGCTACCGTCGCTTGAAGATGCCACTCGCGTGGTTTACATGCCTGGCCGAGACCTGGCTCTGCTGGCCTCTGAATGGATGACCGAGGGTCTGCCTGCCGATCTGCCTTGCGCTGTGGTTTCACGCGCGGCACAGCCTGACCAGCAGGTGTTCCACACCACGCTCGGCGTGCTCGGCCAGGCGCAACCGGCAGCAGCGCCGAGTTTGCTGATTGCCGGATGGGCGGTAGGCGAGCGGACCGCGGACCGGCTTCATCAGAATGAGGCAGTTAGACGCCTGCAATCGGCCGAGCGACTGGCGTAAAAGCTGGTTGAGCCTTTGCGGCTTTGGTTTGCAGCAGGCGCAGGCGATGATACCCTGAAAGCATGAAATTTGGCGTTCTAGTTTTCCCAGGTTCGAACTGCGACCACGATACCTACAACGTGATTGCCGAGGTGGCAAAACAGCCGGTCACGTTTCTCTGGCACGACTCTGAAGATTTGCAAGGCGTGGACGCCGTGCTGGTTCCAGGCGGTTTTGCTTACGGCGATTATCTGCGTACGGGCGCAATAGCGCGTTTTTCTCCGGTCATGCAGTCGGTCAAGCGTTTTGCCGCCGCGGGCGGCCTCGTCCTTGGCATTTGCAACGGTTTTCAGATTCTTACAGAATCCGGTCTGCTGCCTGGCGCTCTGATGCGCAATGCGGGCCTCAAGTACATTTGCAAGCAGGTGCATTTGCGCGTGGAGACGACCGACAGCCCGTTCACGAATCTGCTGAGCAAGGGCGATGTGCTGCAGATGCCCATCGGACACATGGAAGGGAACTACTTCTGCTCGCCAGAGGAACTGCAAAAGCTGGAGAGCCAGGACAGGATTGCGTTTCGCTACGCAACCCCGGCGGGAGCGATTACTCCCGAGGCAAATCCGAATGGGTCTTTGAGCAACATCGCGGGCATTTTGAGCGAAGGCCGAAACGTGCTTGGCATGATGCCGCATCCAGACCGCTCGAGCGAGAAGCTGCTTGGATCCTCGGACGGTTGGAAGGTCTTTGCATCGATGGTGGAGGTTCTGGCCGCGCGCTGATAGCCTACACAAGCGCCACAGCCGGGCACGATGATCGACATTCATCAACACCTTATTTATGGAGTGGATGACGGGTCGCCCGACCTGGATACGTCTTTGGCGATGGCGCATGAGGCTGCCCGCGAGGGCATTACGCGCGTGGTGTGCACTCCCCACGCGAGCGACGATTACCCCTATCGCACCGAACTTATTCAGGAGCGGCTTGGTAAGCTGCGCACGCTGCTGGATGGGGTGATCGAGTTGAGCCTGGGATGTGACTTCCACATGTCGGCGGACAACATCTTTTCCGCGCTTGCGAATCCTCTCAGCTACTCGATCGACGGCAAAGGGTACTTGCTGATCGAGTTTCCCAATTCGCAGATTCCGCCGCAGCTCTTTGACGCTGTTTACCGGCTGCAGGCCGCCGGCTACACGCTTATCATTACTCATCCCGAGCGGTATCCGGCAGTATTGAGCAACCCTGCGCTGCTTGCGGTGTTGATGCGCCGGGGATGCCTGGTGCAGGTAACGGCAAATGCGCTTTACGGGCGCTGCGGCAAGATGGCCGAGGATCTTTCCAACGAACTGCTGGATCGCAACTGGATTCACTTTCTGGCCACGGATGCGCACCGCATCAACTGGCGGCCACCGCATTTGAAAAAGGCCTACGACTACGTGGCGAAACGGCGGGGAGAGGAAACTGCGGAGCGGTTGTGCGTGACCAACCCCAGGGCCGCGGTGGAGGGGGCCGCATGGCCTTTGCAGCCCGAGCCGATTGGTCTGGAGGACCGTGTGCCTTTGAAGTTCAATGCGCGCAAGTACGCGAATAATTCGGACGTTGCTCCACTGATCGGGACTGGATTAGCAAGCAGGAAAGAGGCGGAAAAGCGCGGGCCGAAAGGCCTCTGGAACCGTCTGTTTACGCGATAGAATTTGTCGCGGATGCTAAGGTCTCTAATCGAGGCTACAGCCCAAGTCCTCCATCCACAGCCAAAATCTGACCGGTAACAAAGCCTGGCCCTGAGGCGAAAAAGAGAACAGCTTGAGCTACATCGGCGGCTGTTCCGTTGCGCTGCATGGGCGTTCGGGCTGCAAAGCGGCGAGCCTCGCCGTCGGGGCTCTCGCTGGATTCAATCCAGCCCGGCGCAACACAGTTTACAGCGACTTCAGGCGCAAACGACTTTGCCATGGCCAGCGTGAGCATGTGCAGCGCCGCCTTTGATGCGCAATAGTGCGCATGGCTCGCCCATGGATGCAGTCCGCCCAACGAACCGATATTAACGATGCGGCCGCGGACGGCGCGCAGATGCGGCAAAGCTTCACGGGCGGTGAGGAACGGACCGCGTGTATTGGTTTCAAAGGCCGCATCCCATTGTTCGATGGACATCGAATCAAGCGGAGCGGAATTGAAGACTGCCGCGTTGTTGATGAGCAGATCGAGACGGCCGAAGTGAGCTACTGCGGCCGCTATGGCGTCGTGTACTGAGGATTCGCTGCGGACATTACAGTGGATTGCGGTGGCGCTGCGGCCCAGAGACTCAAGCTCGCGCACGGTTGCGCCGGCATCGGCCTGCGAGTTGTGATAGGTGATGGCCACGTCTGCGCCGGCGCGTGCCAGCGTAAGCGCAATTTCGCGGCCGATGCGGAGTGCTCCGCCGGTAACCAGCGCCGATTTGCCTTCAAGCGGAAGCGTGGGCATGGCTCGGAAAGTGGACTGATAGCACGGCGCGGCGGATCTAGTTCGCCTTCGGTTGGGATTGGTTCGGAGCCGGCTGACTGTTCGAGTCGGCTGGCTTTGAGTCGCCAGCGGGCGGCGTTTGCGATCCATCCGCTGCGGGTTTGTCGCCGCTGTGCTGCTTGTAGATGGAGTATTGCTCGCCTGGCCGCTTCAATCGAACTTCTCTTGTCATCGAATCCTTATCGATTTTGAAATCCTCACCGTAGGTCTGAAAGCCCTTGGCCAGAACCTGCATGCGCACTGTGTCGCCAATAGGAATTACGTCGATGACAGCCTTTCCGTCGGCATCGGTCTTCAGTTCCATTCCACCCATGTCGCGATCGCCTTGAATCGGATGGAAGATGACAGCGGCGCTTTCGACAGGCTTTCCACTTGCGTCGCGAACCACGGTGACCTCAATGCGCGAAGACGGTGGCGGCGCTTTGTATTTCCTGCCGCGATCGGAGCTTTGCTGCGCGGGAAGCGTAAGGGGAGCAACGGCCAGCATGAAGCCGGCCACGGCGACGCCAAAAGAGAGAAAAGAACGGCGGAACATGAGGATCATTGTAAATCGTTTGACTCAGCGCGAGACAGGATGTCGTCAATGTGGGAAGGGCAATCGCATTTGAAGCTCTGGTTGTGGGTAGGATCGGCTTTGAAAGGGCATGGCTTCACAGGCTGCGGAAAAACTCATCTTGGCTGCCACGTTCAGCAGTTTTGTAATAAGGG
>CAYZVG010000088.1:0-9970 GCA_964481595.1 uncultured Occallatibacter sp.
AGCGAATATACGGGGCAGGCGTTTCGGCGGTCAAGGCGCCAACAGGAACACATCCGTCCATCGGACCGGAAAATCAGTACCGGCCCACCTTGGGATCGACGGTTGCAGACCATGCGTCGATGCCGCCCTGCAGAGACTGCGCCTGCTCGAAGCCCTGCCGTCGCAGCCACACGGTTACATTCATTGAGCGCACGCCGTGATGGCAAACGATGATCAAGCGCTCAGAGGGGTCAAGCTCCTGATTCACGGGCGAAGGGATTTCGCTCATCGGAATGAGCAGGCTTCCCTCAATTCGCGCGGTCGCAAACTCCCACGGCTCGCGCACGTCCACGATTTTAGCGGCCTTATCGCGAAGCAGCCGATCCGCTTCCGCGGGAGAGATCTCGAATTCCAGCATTGACTAAGTTTAGGCCACTCACCATCTTGGGCAATACCCACCGTGCCTCGCGAGGTTCGACAATCGTCCAACAGTTTTGGCAACACAGTGTAAAAAGGTAAGCTTAGTAGATGAACGGAAAGCCACCATGCATAGCGCCGTAAAGGTCTTGATTGCCGAAGACGAGCCGAATGCGCTGGCCGGCCTGGCAGAGCTCATCTCAGGATGGGGATATAGCACCGAGACCGCGCGCGACGGCGTCGAGGCCTGGGAAAAAGTGCTGTCGTGGGACCCGGCTATCGTGGTCACCGATTTGAAAATGCCGCGGCTCGATGGCATGGGCCTCCTGGCCAAAATGGCAGAAGGCGGCGACGGCATCAGCGCCAACATGGCCGTGGTGGTTCTCACCGCTATGGGTTCCATTCAGTTGGCCGTCGAGGCCATGAAGATTGGCGCTTACGACTTTCTGCCCAAGCCGGTTGACTCGACGCGCCTCAAGACCATCCTCGCCAATGCAGCACGGCAGCGCCATACGGCCATTGAGCTTGAAGTGGCACGCCGCCGCCTGCGCGAAAGCGGCGTCCTCGGTCGGCTCGTAGGCACCTCCATGGCAATGCGCGAAATCTTCGGCCTGATTGAGCAAATCGCGCCCTCCAATGTTCCTGTGCTCATCACCGGCGAAAGCGGCACCGGCAAGGAGCTGGTAGCGCGCACTCTGCATGACTTGAGCCCGCGCAAGGCGCGGCCGTTTGTCGCCGTCAACTGCGCGGCCATTCCTGAGACGCTTATCGAAAGCGAAATCTTCGGCCACGAGCGGGGCGCCTTTACCGGCGCCGCCGATCGCCGTGCCGGCTGCTTCGAGCTCGCCTCGGGCGGCACGCTTCTGCTCGACGAGGTGGGCGAGATGCCATCGCCGACCCAGGCCAAACTTCGTCGCGTGCTTGAAGAGCGGAAATTCCGCCGCCTGGGTGCGCGCACTGAGCAGGACGCGGACGTGCGCGTGCTGGCAGCCACGAACCGCGATCCCCGGCACGCCGTCGCCGAAGGGCATTTGCGCGCCGATCTTTTTTACCGGCTCAACGTCTTCAACATTCACATGCCGCCGATGCGCGATCACCTTGAAGATCTGCCCGCCATGGTTGAAGCCATGGTGCTCGAAATGAATCAGAAGCATGGGCGCAGGGTCTCCGGCATCTCCAGCCCGATGCTCGAACGGCTCATGGCCTACAACTGGCCCGGTAACGGGCGCGAGCTTCGCAACGCCGTGGAGCGCGCTGTGATTCTTTGCCCCGACGGTGCGCCGCTTGATGCTGCGCACCTGCCTCAGGGATTTGGCAAGGTCCAGCCGGGCAAACTTCCCGGCTTCGACGGCAATGCGATCACGGTCAATGTCGGCTCAACCGTAGACGAAGCGGAGCGCCTCCTGATCCTTCGCACGCTCGAGGCCACCGGTCAGAACAAGACGCGCGCCGCCGAAATTTTGGGGGTAAGTCTCAAGACTTTGCACAACAAGCTCAAGGAGTACAGTCGTGCCCGGCAACCGCAGGCAATCTAGGCTGCCTCGGTTCAGGCATCGATTTTCATGTCAGGGCACGGCTCAAGTCGTGCCCTGGCGCGTAATTCAGTGAGGTTCGCCCGAGGGTCTGCTAACAGGCACTAGAACATGCGCATGAAGACCAAACTCGTGCTGGCCATGACGGGCCTGGTGTTTCTCATCTCCGGGACAGTCTCAGGCGTCTATGTTCATCAGCTGGTGAGGGAGGCTGTGCGGCAAACCTACGACGCCAACCAGATGGTGGCATTCCAGGTCTGGTTCGCCCTCGAGCAGGCGCTCGAAACCGGCCTCAAAGATCGCAAAGTCGATCCTAATAATCCCGCCCAGTTGCGAGGGCTGGTGGCCGAGACGGTGCGGAACAACGCGACATTGCAGGCTGTGGTCGATTCGGTAAACCGCTACTCGCTCACCGTCTACGACATCAACATCGGTGACAGCCAGAACGGAACCCTGCTCAGCACCAATCCCGACAATGAGGGCAAGCCGCTGCCCGTGCGCCCCAACTACAATCAACTGCTCAAAGCCAATCCCTTTGCGATGATGTTGCAGGTATTCAGCAAGCCTGCGATTTTTGACGTTGTAGCGCCGCTTGAAAACAACGGCAAACTCATCGCCTCAGTCAATGTGGGCGTTCATACCACCCTGCTGCGCGCCGTCTATGGGCCCCTGCTTGTAAAAGCATTCTGGTTGATGGGATTTTCGCTCGTTGCGGCTCTGCTCGCGGCCTTCCTGTTGAGCAACCTGGCCCTGCATCCGCTTACTCAAATCAGCCGGCAGCTCGACACATTGACGGCGGCCGAAGATCCGGTCATCGAAGAAGGTCCGGTTTCAAAACAAGACGTCACAGCGCAGGTCTCCACCAAGATTGAAAAGATCGGCCAGCGCATGCGCAATGTCGAAGAGGTATATTCCGCATTGCGCGAAAACCTCGACCAGATCCTGGGCAATCTGCAGGACGGCATCCTGCTCTTCACCGAGGACGGTCGCGCTGTGCTGGTCTCTGAGGCTGCGCGCCGCTTCCTGCAAATCGACCGCGACAGTATTCTCGGCCTGCACGCCCGCGAGATCTTCTCGAGCGCCACGGTGCTGGGCCGCACGCTTCGCGAGGCTCTCGACGCCTCAATGAACATGGTGAAAGAGGAGATCCTCACCGAAGGCGGCCGGCGCATCCAGGCTTCGGTCGATTTTATCTACGATGACGAGACGCGCCTCGGCCTGGGAGCGCTCGTCACGCTCCACGACCTTGAGTCGGCTGCGGCGATTGAATCGGAGCTTGAGCTTTCGCGGCGCATGGCGGCAATTGGCAGGCTTACGTCGGGTGTCGGCCATGAAGTCAAGAATCCCATCAATGCAATCGTGGTACATCTTGAGCTTCTAAAGTCGAAACTCCGCGACACCAATACCGGCGCGGAACGTCACTTGGAAGTGATCGATGCTGAGATTCACCGGCTCGACCGGGTGGTGCAGACTCTAGTCGACTTTTCGCGCCCGGTGGAACTGCAATTGCATGAGCAGGACCTTCGCCTGATCATCGGCGACGTACTGGCTCTGGCCTCCGACGAGCTGTCCACTCACCATGTCACGCTGATCACCAAAATGCCGCGCGAGGCGCTCGTCGCCAATGTCGACGCCGATCTGCTGAAACAGGCGGCGCTCAACGTCATCCAAAACGGCGCGCAGGCAATGCCCAACGGCGGCCGCCTCGAAGTGGTTCTCGAAGAGGAATCGAATTCGAGCGACAGCTACAAATCTTCGCTTCGCTCAGGTGGCTACTCCGGCGATATTCTCGGCCAGTCCGCGCCCACATCCGCCGTCCTCCGCATTGCCGACGAGGGGCCCGGCATCCCCGCCGAAATCCGCGAAAAGATTTTTGATTTGTACTTCACCACCAAGACCGGCGGTAGCGGCATTGGCCTGGCCATGACCTACCGCATCCTGCAGTTGCATCACGGCAGCGTCGAAGTACAATCGAGAGAAGTCCGTGGCACGGAATTCCGGCTGCGAATTCCGCTTGCCGCCGCGGACAGGGGTCGCCGGTATCTGCAGCCGGCGCATTTTGAGAGCGCGAAGAGGTTTGAGGGATGAAGTCACCTGCCAAGTGCGGTGCGTGGCTGTTGCCGCTGCTGGTCAGCGGCTGCGTTCTTCACAAACCCGACATATCGCATAATCTGCCGTATGCGCCGCCGATCGAGCCCCCGGTCACGCTCCAGGTCGCCTCGCTCGAGTTGCCGCCAAAACTCACCGTTATCCCTGCTCGGCCCGTCTACAACATGCCGGAACAGCCCATCCCCATAAAACCACCGGTCAAGCACAGGAGATTGTTCGGAGGAAATGGTGACGAAGGCGCCAATTCTGAAGCGGCGGCGGCCTCGGCCGTTAGCGCCATCGGCGTGCTCTCCTCCCCCGCGCCTGGAGACCTGCGCCAACAGACCGATGGTTCCATTGCAGCCATCGAGCGCGGACTGAACGGAATCAACCGCCCGCTCGACGACTCCGAGCAGAAGACCGCCGACCATATTCGTGAATTCATCAAGCAGGCCAAAGCCGCTCTTGCCTCAGGCGATCTGGAGGGCGCGCGCACGCTGGCGGCAAAAGCCAAGGTGCTCCTCGACGAGCTCTCGAAGTAACCGAGCTCCGCTAACCCCGCTCGCTATTCCCTATTCCCTCGGCCCTTGTTCCCTCGCTCCCCCGCTCCCTTGTTCCCTGCCGGGGTCCCCAGCGAGCGATTTGTGCTCGCTGGGGTGGCTCGCTCCCTGTCTTTTACAGTTCTCCCCAGCTCAGCTTGGTGCGCAGCACGTCAAAAAACCCGCTTTCGCCCAGGCGAACCAGCTTGACCGTGTGCTTTGAGCGGCAGCACCGCACCTCATCGCCACGCTGCAGTTCCACGCCCTGCTGTCCGTCGATGGTCAACAGCGCGACATTCGGGATTCCTTCCACTCGTACCAGCAGTGAAGCGCTGCCCGGAACCACAATGGGCCGCAATGTGAGCAAGTGCGGGCAAATTGGCGTCACCACGATGGCATCCACATCCGGCGTCAGGATCGGTCCGTTCGCGGCGAGTGTATATGCCGTGGAACCCGTGGGAGTGGAGACGATGACGCCGTCAGCGCGGAAGCGGGCTACGCTCTTTCCATCCAGCTCCACGGCAAACTCGCCCATGCGCGCGATATCGCCTTTTGAAACGACAATTTCATTCAGAGCATCGAAGCTGGCGAATTCCGCGTCCCCGCGCCACAACTCCGCGTGCAGCATCGCTCGCTCATCAAGTTTGTGGCAACCGGCGCACCAGTTCTCAAGCGTTGCATACAGGTCGGCGAGTCGAACTTCTGTCAGGAAACCAAGAAAGCCGAGATTCACGCTGAGAATCGGAGTGCCGACTTTCGCAAAAATCCGCGCCGCTGCCAGCAGAGTGCCATCACCGCCCAGAACGATTACGAGGCCCGGTTTCTGCAGGGGCAAATCCGCGCGATCGACATCCGGCGCAGAAGCTGCGTAACTGGCGCCCTCGCGATCAAGCACCGCATCGTAGCCGTGCCCGCGCAACCATGCGACCAACTCCGGCAAAAGCCGCGCGAGCTCTTCCCTATGCGGTTTACAAACGATCGCAACGCAAGGCATGTGGTCCAGTTTAATGGATGAGCCCGGTGATATCGCCGTTAACCACCTTCCGTTCGCTTCGCATAAAGCAGAAACTCCCGGTTCCCTTCCGCTCCCGTAATCGGCGAAGGAATCGTCTCCGCAACCTGCCACTTCAGCGAACGCACGCAGTCGGCGACCTTCGAAACTGCAAGTTCGTGCGCCGCAGGATCGCGAACAATGCCGCCCTTGCCCACATGTTCTCGTCCCGCCTCGAACTGCGGCTTCACCAGCACCACCGCCTCGGCGAGATCGGGCGCAGCGGCCAGCACCGGCCCCAGCAGCAGCGTGGCCGAGATGAAAGAAACATCCACCACAAGCAACGTCAGCGCGGTCTCCGCCGGCCCCCTGGCCAGCGATCCCGGCCCCAGCAGCCGAGCGTTTGTGCGCTCCATCAGTTCAACCCGCGGGTCATTGCGTAGCTTCATCGCGATCTGGCCAAAGCCGGTGTCGATGGCCGTCACGTGCGCGGCGCCATGTTGCAGCAGGCAATCGGTAAATCCGCCCGTCGAAGCGCCCACGTCGAGGCACGCGCGGCCACTCACTGCAATTGGCCAATGATCCAGCGCCGCGGCAAGCTTCAGTCCGCCGCGGCTCACATAGGGAGGATCTTCACCAAGAAGCCGGATGGGCGCCTCCTGCCACACGCTGACGCCCGGCTTGTCGATCTTCTGTTCCCCTTTTTGCTCCGTCACCAGCACGCGTCCAGCAAGAATCATTGCGCGGGCGCGCTCGCGGCTCGGCGCAAGTCCCCGCTCCACAAGCAGCACATCGAGTCTCGTTTTCGGGGGCCTCACTTTTTGGGGCCTCGTTTTTTTGAAACTTGCTTCGAGGCGCTCGTTTCTGCCGACCGAGTGTTTTCAGCCCCGCCGTCTTCCGCATCCGCCATCCCCATCGCAGTTTCCTTCTCCAAACGTTCAAAGGGCCATTTCCGCTCGGGAAAATGACCCTTTTGAGATCCTTCGCTTCAATCCTCGGGCGATGCGCTTTATGGCTCCGCCTGACATGTCGCGAGCGACGCTAACGAGACCGCGCCCGGCAGGTTGCAGGGCTGTCCGTAGCCGGGCACGCGGCTCGTATAGTTGTCGGTGCCGCTGCTCCCGTTCTGCGTGGTCACGCGCAGGTCCACCACGTTGCCTTCCACCAGCACCGTTGTATCGATCAAGTCGGTCACTGTGGGGCTCGACTCAACGATGGTGACATATGGACTGTCAGGCGATGCGACGTAGATCTTGCTGTATTCGGAATTCTGCGTTGAGGCAATCGTGCGCGGATGGCCCACGATGGTCAGAGTCTTTTCCACCGTGTGCGTCGATAGATTGATGACGGTCACCGTGCCGTTCTGCGCTCCGTCGTTCTGATTCGCCGTGTAGGCCTTGCTGCCGTCAAAAAGCACCGTCACGCTGGCCGGATTGGGCGTCGCGGTATTGCCGACTGGAATCGTATAAGTGGTGCCGAACGTAGGGCCGTCGTTGCCGTATTCATCAAGGCTGCAATCAACCACGCTGATCGTGCCGCCATCGTAGTTGGCCACGATCAATTGCTGCGTTGCCTGGTTGTACTCGGCAAACACCGGGCCTGCAATCGCCGTCATGCCTGCAGTTCCGTTCGGCGGCGTCACACCGGTCGCTGTTACGGCGCTGGTTGAAAGCGGCAAAGTCGGGTGGCAATGTACGAGCTGTCCGTTCTGGTTCAGGAACGGAGTACAGGTATCCAGCGTGTTGTTCCTGGTATTGAGCACCGTAATCGTGTCGTCGCCACGGTTCAAGACAAACAACCGTTGCTGGTCGGCGCTCTCCACGGCATACACGGGGCACTTGCCCACTGGAATCGCCGGATCGGTCGTGTTGCTCGAAATCTCAATGGGCGTTGCCACGCCCAGTGGAGACGTTCTTGGCGAAACGTTGCATGCAATCTGTCCGGCAGGGGTATTGGGAACGTCCTGGCTCAGAACATATTCGCGTTCGCCTTGAAGGGTTGGCGATCCGGCGACGATCACGGGCATCGTTGCGGGGCTGCCTGCCGTCGCTACGGGAATGGCAAGTTTGAAGGCTTGTGGCGAGCCGCTGAATTGATCCACCACATTTCCGCTCAGATCGGTCACCCACAGCCCGGAAGACGGCGCCATCAGGTTCACAGGCTCGGCCGAAGTCGGCAGCGTTGAAAAGGAAACGTTCTTGGCCTGCAGGCTGGTTGTAATGGCGAAGTTTGACAACGTGCCGTCGCTGTCAACGGTGTAGCCGGTTGCGCCAATTTCGTCAATCGTGAACGCGGTGGGGCCAGGACCGATGGGAGTTTCGTTCAACACCGAATCCCCTGAATAATCAATGATTGTTACGATTCCGGGTGAAGTCACCGACGGCGACGAAACTACGATCGTGTACGCGGTCACCTGGGCTGGAGGGCCGCTCGAGTTCACCGGAGTCACCACCGGTCTGTAGTTGTCCCCGCACCCTGCTACCACGGCGGCAATCGCGAGCGCCGCCCCCGCCTGCGCGCAGAGCACACGCGCCTGGCGTGCATTCATTGTAAAAAGCCTCATTCCCAATCTTCCTGAATCCTTACTGATTGTAAATCAGACGCATGGGAGCGCCGGAAGCAACCAGGAGAAGGCATCTTTTCATGGATTTAACCGTCCAGCGCGCGATCCGCTCCGTCAGCCTGTCTTGCCACTCCGCCAAAGGGTACGATGAAGCGTGGCTGAACAGAAGCTAGCCTGGCAATCGAAGCTGGTGCTGCTTGCGGTGCTGCCGTTTGTCGGCACGGATGCA
This sequence comes from uncultured Occallatibacter sp., assembly GCA_964481595.1. Lineage (GTDB taxonomy): Bacteria > Acidobacteriota > Terriglobia > Terriglobales > Acidobacteriaceae > Telmatobacter. The sequence continues at coordinate 8,339 of CAYZVG010000088.1, forward strand.
ACGCTTGCACTCTTCAGATGGCCCGATCTATGGGCTCCGGTTGCCATCTGGACCGCCGGGCTGAGCGTCTTGCTCGGCCTCATCACCTGGAAGCTGCGCGCAGCCACGCCCTCAGCCGCGCTCACGGGCGCTGCTATCACGGCGAGCCTCATGTTCTCTACCTTCACCCTTCCCTATGAACCGTGGCACACTGCCTTGATCCCGATTGTTGCCGTCTTCCTTCTTGCATTCGGCGCCACAAAGTTGGGCCGGCAAAAAAAGGAGCGGCTTGGCACCGCCGAGGAGCGGCGCGGCCGTTCCGCGTCGCAGGTGGCGGCCAATTTGGGCATGGCTGCCCTGGTCACGTGTGCCCCTATCCAGTGGTGGATAACAGATCGCGGATGGCTCAATCGTGTCTCGCCGGACCGGACCTGGGCCGACGGAGCTGTTCCCCCGCCTTTCGCGCTCTTCGCTGTGGCGCTGGCGGCTCTGGCTGAAGCGGCGGCCGACACGGTTTCTTCTGAGATCGGGCAGGTGTTTGGCGGTCAGCCACGGATGATCACGACTCTTCGCAAAGCCGAGCCCGGCACTGACGGCGCAATAAGCATCGCCGGCACGCTTGCCGGCATCCTGGCTGCAGCGGCCACTGCCGGAGTGGGCGCCTGGGCGCTGCGCGGCGGCTGGCCAATGTTCGCAGTCAGCGGCGCAGGCGCTGTCTTCGGTCTCTTTTTCGACAGCCTGCTGGGCGCAACGCTTGAGCGGCTTGGCTGGCTCAACAACGACGCGGTCAACTTTCTTTCGACGGCGGGTGCTTCAGCATTCGCAATCGTTTTACTGATCTTTTGGGGCTGACCTGCTGAATTACTGTCTCGCGAACTCCGCTAGCTCCGCCAACGCCGCTAACTCCGCTGCCTCTAATGCAAATGCATCCGCCAGCCTGTATAGCTCAGAATTTCGTGAGCGATGCGCTCAAACTCCAGCGACTTGTCAATCACCGCGGGGCGGGCGCGCGGCGATGTCAGCACATCAAGCCCCTCCGCAGTGAGGATCTCGTGAATCCTGAACATGTGCGTATCGTCGCTCACCACAACAATCCGGTGCAATCCGTTGGTGCGCGCGATCACGGCAATGCGCTCGGCCGACTCTTCGGTGTTGCGGCTCTCGGTCTCGGCAATAATGTCCTGCTCGGGAACACCTCTGCTCATCAAATATTCGGCGCCCACCATGCCTTCTGTGTATTGGTCGCCACCTGGACCACCAAGAGTAATAATCAGCGGCGCGATGCCGCGATGGTAAAGCTCGAGCGCGTGGTCAAGCCTCGCGCGGTAAACCGGCGAGGGCCGTCCGTCGTACTCCGCCGCGCCCAGCACGCCGATTGCATCGGCCGTAGCAGCTTGATCCTCGCCGGCGTAGCTCTCTATCTGCACGTAGACCCAACGGGACCAGAGGAAAATTCCCACAACGAGCAGAAGAATGAAGAAAAGCGCGGCGCGCAGTTTCCAATTTTGGCGCTTTTTTCGTGCAACGCGCGTCATGCGCACCATTGTAGGGCCTGGCATCGCACGCTTGCGCCCGATTTCACCGAATGCAGCGGAGCATTCCTAGAGCTGGAGACTCAGCGCCCATTCCCGTTTCCTTCGGCCCCTCGCCCCC
>CAYZVG010000089.1:0-9929 GCA_964481595.1 uncultured Occallatibacter sp.
CTGCATGCTGGGCCGGCACATCTTCGAGCACCTGGGCGCGGGCGTAAGAATCTTCCACGGCGTGGACCTGACCTTCGGCTACAACCTGTCGATCGGCGACGGAGCAACCATCCGCCAGGGCGCGCTGCTGAACGACCGCGGCGCACTGACAATTGGCAACGGCGCAATCGTCGGCTCGTTCGCGCGCATCTACACGCAGTCCTACGACGCGGCAAACCTGGAAAAGGTGACGCTTGTGCCAACGACGATTGGCGCACGCGCCCGCATTGCCAGCCACGCAATTGTGCTGGCCGGGCACCATGTGGGCGAAGACGAAGCGGTGGGCGCATTCCCCACTTTGGGCATGTAGTGGCGGCTCCGCCCAACATGCTACTCTGAGTCTTCTCTCTATCTAATGGAGTAGCCGCTTGCAGTCCAGCGCGTTTGTCATCGCCGTTTTCGAGTTTGTCCTGCTCATCTTTTCGCTCAGCGTGCATGAATGCGCGCACGCGTGGACGGCGTCGTTGCTGGGCGACCAGACGGCGCGGCTGCAGGGACGCGTAACGCTGAATCCCATGTACCACGTAGATCCGATTGGAACGCTGTTGTTTCCGGGGCTGATGATCTTTGGGCCGTTTATCGGCTTCAGCTTTTTCGGCGGCATGCTGGTGGGCTGGGCCAAGCCGACGCCGGTAATTACACGCAACTTCCGCAAGATTGTCCGCGACGACATGCTTGTGACGCTGGCGGGACCGGCATCGAATCTGTTGATTGCCGCAATTGCGCTGGCAGTGATGGTGACGATGAGCCTGACGATGCCCGATGGACACAACTTGGTGCTGGCGTCGTTTCTTGCTTCGCTGACCCGCAACTCAGAGATGGTTCCCCACCCGGTGGTGCTGCTGTGCACGCTGGCGATTCTCATCAATCTGTCGCTGACGTTCTTCAATCTGCTTCCAATTCCGCCGCTCGACGGAAGCCGCGTGGTGCGCAACCTGCTGCCCTATAACGCCGTTCAGGTGTACGACCGCATTCCCATCTGGGCCAGCTACATCTTTATGATCTTTTTGGGCGGAGCGTTCATTACCGCCATGCTGCGGCCCGCGCTGCAATTGGTGTACTTCACGCTTATCCACACTTAGGGCGTGCGCGTGTGAAGGTTGTCGAAGAACAACCGCAGATTCTTCGCTCACCACCCCCAAACTGAAATGCGTTCGGGGCCCCTTTCGCTCAGAATGACTGCCGATGTTTTATTGGGAATTCCAGAGGCTGGATACTAGCTCACCTTTCGCTCCCGCTACAATGGAATGAGCCTTCAAAGTGTGAGAACGCTGAACGCCGGCGCCTGTTTTTTGCGCCATCTTTTAGATTGAAGACGAGAAAATGCCGGAAACAGTCATATCATCTGCCCGACCGCGCGTGCTGAGCGGCATGCGCCCTACCGGCAAGCTGCACCTGGGCAACTATATGGGCGCGCTGGCCAACTGGGTAAAGCTGCAGGACCAGTACGAGTGCTACTTTTTTATCGCCGACCTGCACGCGCTGACCACCGATTACGCCGACACGAGCGCCATTGCGCCGAATACGCTGGAAGTGGCGCTGGATTTTCTGGCCGCGGGGCTTGACCCTGCCAAGTCGACGATTTTTGTGCAGAGCCAGGTAAAGCAGCACTACGAACTGCCGCTGCTCTTGGGCATGATTACGCCGCTCGGCTGGCTGGAGCGGGTGCCCACCTTCAAGGAAATGCAGGAAAACCTGACGACCAAGGACCTGACGATGTTCGGGTTTCTGGGATATCCGGTGCTGATGGCCTCGGACATTCTGCTGTATCAGTCGCAGTTTGTGCCCGTTGGCCAGGACCAGCAGGCGCACGTGGAGCTGACGCGCGAGATTGCGCGGCGCTTCAACCAGTTTTACAAGCCGGCCTCGGGCGAAGGCGAAGTGCTGCCCGAGCCAAAGGTGCTGCTGACGCCCTCACCCAAGCTGCCCGGCACCGACGGCCGCAAGATGTCAAAGAGCTACGGCAACACCATCCAGCTCACCGACGCGGAGCCGGTTGTGCGCCAAAAGCTGAAGACCATGGTGACCGATCCGGCGCGGGTGCGGCGCACCGACAAGGGCGATCCCGACAAGTGCCCGGTAGGCGACTTGCACAAGGTATTTTCAAGCGCCGAGACCATGGCCAAGGTGAACGAAGGCTGCCGGACGGCGGGCATTGGCTGCATCGAGTGCAAGGGCTGGGCGGCCGACGCGCTGGTGCAGATTCTGAATCCGATCCAGGAGCGGCGCGCCAGCTACAGCACCGCGCAGGTTGAAGAGATTCTCAAAGACGGTTCGCGCCGCGCGGCAGCCCGCGCCGAGCAGACCATGCAGGAAGTGCGCAGCGCGATGAAGCTGAATGCAGGCGTTTGAGCGAAGCCGGCGCCGGAGCAAATTCGCGGTTGAAATGGAGCACAATGGATTGGGCTGTGAGAGCCTGAGATTCGATCTTTGGAGACTGCCGCGAGACCACGCCCCAGCCGCAGCCTCCTGAGCCGCCGAGTGAAACCGAGATGGAAGAAAAGATGGTCCCGTGGTGGCGCAAGGCTCTAAAGTTCGCCCTGAGCGGAATCCGCAGGGGTTTGGGGCTTTTTTCGCGAGCGCCAGAAAACGAGCTTAAAGAGAACGAGCCAGACGAGAGCGGGACAGGAAAGAACGTGGCAGTAGACGAACCGGCGGATGCCGGCTTGAAAGAGAATCCACCCAGAGAAGCGGTTGAAGAAACAGACTTGAACAAAAATTCCCCATTGCAAGAGCACCTTGCCGCGGAAGCGGAACGCGCAGAGGCCGCGGCCCTTCCGTTGGGCATTGAAGAGCCAGCGGCAGAGCATGAGGCGCAAGCGGCGGAGCTTGATGCGGCTGCGGCGGAGTCGCGCGGCGAAGACGAACGTGCGCCTGCCGAAGTTGAAACCGAGGATGCCGCGCAACCAGCGGCGGAAGCAGAAGAGAGCACCCTGGACGCAAGCGAGCTGAAGCCGGTGCAGGCTGCGGAGCCGGAGGCTGTTGCCGAGCCGGTGGTGATTGAGGAGCCTGCGGTGCTTGAAGAGGCTGCACCGGTTCACGAGGGTGCGGTGCTTAAAGAACCTGCGGCGTTGAAAGAGGACGCACTCGCTGTTGAGCCTGCGGCAGTGGCCCAGCTCGCTAGCGCGCCCGTGGAGACCACTGAGGTTGAGATCGAAGAGCCTGCGATCTTAGAGCATGTATCTGTTGCGGAACCTGAGGCCGAAGAGACGACACCTGCGGAAGTAAGCGCGGCGGCGTCCGAAGAGCCGGAGTGCAAAGAGATCGAAGAGACGGAACACGCAGAGATTACCGAACCCGTTCAGCCGGCGGAGGCGATCGAAGCCGCTTCCCTGCCCGAAGCGGGCGCACCGGAAGCGCCGGTTGCCGTTGAAGCAGAGGCTGAAGCTGATGAACCGGTCGCAATACAGGAAGCGCAGACGCCAGCCGAAATTGAGCCTGAGCCAATAGCTACGGTTGTTTTGGAGCAAGCGCAGCCGCATGTGGCAGAACCTGCGGCTGAGGTTGTGCCCGAGCCGATTGCGGACCTGGAAGAAGAAGCGCAGACGCCTGCCGAAATCGAGTCTGAGTCCGAAGCGGCGATTTACGCTGCGGCTGCGGATGAGCACGAGCAGCCGGTCGACGAGCTTGCACCGGTTGAGGACGCGCCCATAGAAGCTGCGGCTGCGGAGATTGCCGAAGCACCCGTCGAATCGGAGCGGGTGGAACCTGCAGTTGATGTCGAACCCGAGCCGATTACTGCGGAGACAACAGATTTGCCCGCTGAAGTTGCGCCGGTTGAAGTTGCCCCGGTGGAAGCTGTCATTGCGGAACCGGCGGAAGTGCCCGCAGAAATTGCGGAGGCCGCAGACGAAGAAACACCCGCCGCGGAGCCAGCCGAAATCCAAGAGGAAACCGCCGAAGCTGCTGAGACGGATGAATTGTCCGCTGAAATTGCGCCAGTGGAAGCCGCCACTGTGGAAGTTGCAGTTGTGGAGACGGCCGAAGCGCCTGCTGAGATTGCGCCAGTGGGGACTGCGGCTGAGGCTCCGGCAGAAACTGCGCCGGTGGAAGCAGAGGTTGCAGGCGCGGTTGCGATAGCAGTTGCTGCTGTCGCCATCGCGCCCGAGCCAGTGCCAGCGCCCGCAGCACAAACGCCCGCTCCGCAGCCGCCGGTCAAGCGGCCCATCAAGCTGGAGACGCGGGACAAGGAGGGCGAGACTGCGCCGTTTTCGGTGATCGTTTCCGAGGTGTACGACGGGCCGCTCGACCTGCTGCTGGACCTGATCCGCAAGCAGGACATCGACATTTACGACATTCCGATTGCGCAGATCACGGCGCAGTTTTTGGCCTACGTAAACCAGTTGAAGGCAAGCGACGTGGATGTGGCCGGCGAGTTTATTTACACGGCGTCGCTGCTCATCCACATCAAGAGCAAGATGCTGCTGCCGCGTGCGCCCTCCGGCCCTGAAGACGCAGCAGACGATCCTCGGCGCGAGCTGGTGGAGCGGCTGCTGGAGCACGAGCGGTTTAAGAACGCCGCGCAGATGCTGCAGCAGAAGCAGATGCTTGAGGCGGCGACGTGGACCAATCCCGGAGCGCGGGAGTTCCGCGGCGGCGACGAGGCGGAGCCAGAGATTGCAGCCGACACCACGGACCTGATGCGTGTGTTCCGCGACATTCTGGAGCGGGCGCGCAACCGGCCGGTGATCAGCGTGCAGGACGACTCGGTGACAGTTGGACAGATGATCCAGTTCCTCTCGCGGCGGCTCACGATGGAAGACAAGCCGATTGCGCTACGCCGGCTGCTGAGCCAATCGCAGTCTGAGCGGGCGCTGATTGCCATGTTTCTGGCGCTGCTTGAGCTGGTGCGTCTGCAGGCGATTCTGCTGCGGCAGGACCTTGCCTTCAGTGAGATTTTTATCAAGAAACACACCGATTTTGAGACGGTGATGAACGAAGCGGCGACCAACACGCAAGACGATTGGCGCTAATGACCGCGAACCTTGCGGACTTGTTTTCGACCGGCTTGCCGGGGGCGGGCAGAGCCTGCGTACCCGCGCATCCGGTAGCATAACCTAGGTACTTATTGACGAATGAGCTTAAGAGCAAAACTTGAAGCCGTAATCTACGCCGCCGAAGAGCCGGTAACCCTGGCGCAACTGGCGCAGCTTTTTGCCGCCGACGCCCTGGAATGGAAGGCGGAGCAGGAGGCAGCGGCTGCCGCTGCCACTACCGCCGCTGAAGCCACTACGGAGAAGGTGGACCTGGACGCCGAGCTAGATGCCGAACGCGAAGCCGAGCTCGCTTTTGGCGAGGACGTTGCTCCGATGACCAGCGAAGGCGAGCCGGTGGAAGCCGCCGCGCAGGAACCGGCTGAGGCCGTGGCTGAAGAGGCGGCGGAGCCCAAACCGAAGGATGCATCGGCAGAAACAGAGCCGTCTGCGGAAGCCGGCGAACCCGCTGCCACCGTTGAGGGCGAGGCCGAGGGCGAGGTAGCCAGCGACACTGCTACCGACGCCGCTGCCAATGAAGCCGCGGAAGAAGCCGAGCAGAAACGGCAGGCGCGGCTGCGCGAAAAAGAGGTCCGCGCGATTCTGCGCCAGCACCTGGACGAGTTGGTTGCGTACTATGCGGCGGATGATCGCGGGGTGGAGATTCGCGAGGTTGCAGGCGGATTCAGAATGGCCACCAAGCCGGAATATCACGACGCAGTGCGCGCGTTTGTGAAGAGCCTGAAGCCGCCGATGAAGCTCTCAATGCCCGCGTTGGAAACGCTGGCTGTGATCGCCTACAAGCAGCCGGTGACAGCGCCGGAGGTAAACGAGATCCGCGGCGTGGATTCCTCGGGTGTGTTCGGTTCCCTGCTGGCGCGCAAGTTGATTGCGACGGCGGGGCGCAAGCCGGTGATCGGCAGGCCCATTCTGTACAAAACGACCCGCGAGTTCCTGCTGCGCTTTGGGTTGAAAGATGTAACCGAGCTGCCATCGATGGAAGAGTTTGAAAAGATGGCGGCACTGGAACTGGAAGAGCCGGAGATGGCCAGCGAAGAAGCTCCCGAAACCGGCACGCACGAAGCGGAAGAAACCGCCGCAGAGACACACGAAGAGATGCAGGAACCGGCCAGCGAAACCACGCAGAGCGCCGTGAGCGAGACGGCCGATTCCGACGCCGGTTCGGCAACACCCACAAGCAACCCGTAGAAACCGAGGCTCCACATGCCAGACGATTCCCCGAAGAGCGCCAAGAGAAGCAAACTGAAGATTGAGCCGATTCCGGCGGCGCACGAGGGCGCTGACATGCCCAAATCCGCAGCCGCGCGCAAGACTACGCGCCCACCGCAGACCACGGCTCGCGCAAAAGCTCCCGCCAAGGCCCCCATCGCTGCAAAGCCGGCCGCGCGGGCCAAGGCTGTAACTTCACCCAAAGCTGCGCTCCGGCGCAAGGCCGCGCCCGTGGCCGAGAACGCCGCGATAGCGCCCCCGGCGACGACGCCAATAGCCGAAGAGGCAAAGGCTCCCATTGAAGCCGTTGCGCCAGAGGAATTCGCCGTGGAAACCGCGGGCGGTGCGGATCTGATCGATCTGGATTCTGCCGTGGAACGCGCCGAGGCGGAGTATGCGGCCGAGGCGCTGACCGGCGGCGCGCCGATCGAGGAGAGCGCGGACGAGGACGAATCGGACGACCAAGAAGAGCCCGAGTTCCCTGTCGAGCCGGCTCCCAAGCCCAAGCTCGAACGGCTGCAGAAGATTCTATCGCAGGCCGGCATCTCAAGCCGCCGCAAGGCGGAGACGCTGATTGAAGAAGGCCGCGTGCAGGTGAACGGCACGGTGGTTACCGAGCTGGGAACCAAGGCCGATGCCGGCCGCGATCACATCCGCGTGGACGGCAAACTGCTGCACGGCGCAGAGCGGCTGCGCTACTTTGTGCTGAACAAGCCGAAGGGATTTGTGACCACGGTGAAGGACCCCGAAGGCCGGCCAACGGTGATGCAGTTCTTTGAGAAGATGCGCGAGCGGCTCTACCCGGTTGGACGGCTGGACTACCTGAGCGAGGGTCTGCTGCTGGTGACCAACGACGGCGAGCTGGCCAACCGTCTGACCAAGGCCGGATCGAAGGTAGAGAAGGCCTATCTGGTGAAGGTCTCAGGGCAACCTACTGAGGATGAGCTGAACCTGCTGCGCACCGGCGTGGCCATTGAGCGCGACAAGCCCGGCTCGCACATGGTGCGCACCGCGCCGGCGCGCATCCGCCAGGTGCGGGAGGGCGACAATCCCTGGTTCGAGGTGGTGCTGATTGAGGGACGCAACCGCGAGCTGCGCAAGATGTTCTCGTCCATCGGGCATTTTGTTGAGAAGATCAGGCGCGTAGGCTACGGGCCGCTGGTGCTGGACGTGGAGCCGGGCCTGGTGCGCGAGCTGGACGCCGAAGAAATTGAGGCGCTGCGGTTGACGGCGGAAGGCAAGCAGCCGTCACGCAAAATCAAGGATCGCTACCGCGAGTTGGAGACGGCGGAAAGTGCGGTGCTGCCGGCAAGGACGGCCCGTCCGCGGTCTGCAAAGCCTGAGGGAGCAGGATACAGGCCTGCGGGAAAGACGTTCAGGCCTGCAGGTAAATTCGACCGGCCGGCCGGCAACATCGCGCGGCCTGCGGGGGGCTTCGATCGCCCGGCCGGCAAGTTTGAAAGGCCGGCGCGCCCCGACGCTTCATTCCGCGATGCACGGCCACCTAGGAGAGAGTTTCCCCAGGGCGACCGGCCACGGTTTGACAGGCCAGGCAGCGGACGCGATTTTGGCGGCAGCCGGCCAGCAGGCGGCGAGCAAAGGCCCGGACCGGGAAGGTCAGGTCTGGGACAGTATGGTCCAGGCCGCTCAGGGCCGGGAAGACCCGCTTCAGGCAGGACCGCTTCAGGCAGATTCGGCGAGAACCGCGGTCAGGACAGACCGGCGCAGAGGCCAATGGGAACGGGCAGCCGTCCGTCCTTCGACCGACCGGCGGGAAGCCGTCCGGCATTTGATCGACCGGGTGGCAGCCGTCCACCGTTCAACCGTTCAGCGGGCAGCCGGCCGACCTCGGAGCGTGGTCCGGCAAGGCCCCGTTTTGACAAGCCCGGCTTTGAAAAGCCCCGTTTCGAGCGGGACAGCCGGCCAGCGCCCAGATTCGATAGCCGCGGAGCAGGCCCGTCCCGTCCGCCTCGCGCGGAGGGTGAGCTGGCGCGGCCATTTACCACCAGCAGCGGTAAGCCCAGGGCAGGCGGGGCACGGCCAAGCAGCAAGCCCTTCAAGCCGGGCGGCCACAGCGGGTTCAAACCCAAGCCGGGCGGATTCAAACGCCCGTTCAGCCCGGGCGGCGACGGACCGAAGACCTTTGGCGCAAAACCAGCGGCCAAGCGATTCGACGGCCCCTCTAACAGAGGCACGGGCAAGCCATCCTTCAGCAGACCAAAGCCGGGCGGCGGCAGTGGGTTCAAGCCAAGACCGGGTGGGGGAAAACCTCGCAGCGGCGGTCCCAGACCCGGAAAACCAAGGGGCGGAAGGCCGAGCTAGATTCCTGTCTCAGGGGTTCGTCGGAAGAATGCGCGAAAGACAACCGCAGATTCTTCGCTCACCACCCCCGAACTGAAAAGCGTTCGGGGCTCCGTTCGTTCAGAATGACAGCCGCATTGACTTTTGGAATGATGGCAGCAATTGTGCTTCAAGTGACGGCAGCGATTGTGCTTCGAAGGACATCCGCAAAGAGGTCATGAACTGCGGAGATGGGAAGCCAGGGTTTGCTCTAAACGCTGGCGTCCACGGGCATATTCTCCATCGGCGGGCGCGGAGCCGCGGCGGCTGTTTCGGGCAGCGGCTTGTGGTGCAGGTGGATTCCGTCCTGCTCCAGCAGCGCCTCATACACCGGAGTGTTGCGCCAGTAGCGGGCCAGCGCAAAGGCGCTCATGTTGGCGATCATGAGCGGCAACACCAGACCGTAGCCGCCGGTCATCTCAAAGATAATGAGCACTGAGGTCATGGGGGCGCGGACCACTCCCGCAAACACTGCGCCCATACCGACAACGGCGAATGCGCCGATGGAGTCGGCGGGATGGTGGAAGACGGCCACGTCGATGTAACCGACTGCACCGCCCAACATGCCGCCCATAAACAGCGCAGGGGCAAAGATGCCGCCCGCGCCGCCACTGGAGTAAGAGGTAACAGTGGCCGCCAGCTTGAGCAGGCAGAGGGCGATCATGGCCCATACGGTAAGCGCATGCGCTCCCACCAGCGCCAGCGTGAGGGTCTTGTAGGGATCGCCTGCAATGCCGTTCTGGTGAAAGAACAGGATGGCCACCACAGCGAATCCGCCGGTAGCCGCGCCGCCAATGGCCGGTTGCACCCAGCGCGGAACCGAGGTCCAGCGCTTGAAGCGTGCGCGCAGCCAGAGCAGCGAATCGGTGAACGTAACAGAGACAATGGCCGCAAGCACGCCCAACACCGCATACCAGATGAGGGATGAATCGTTGCCCAGTTCGTAATGCTTGGGGACGTTGAAGATGGGGTTGTTGCCGAGGACGCGGTTTTCGACCACGGCGGCAAGGGCAGCGGCCACAATCACGCCGGCCAGCATGGTCTGGTCAAGGCTGCCGATAAGCTCTTCAAGCGTGAAGGTGACGGCGGCAATGGGCGCATTGAAGGCGGCGGCGATGCCGGCCGCCATGCCGACCGAGGTCATGCGGCGGCAGTTCTTGGGGCTGAGCCGGGCCAGGCGCGCCAGAAAGCTGCTGACGCCGGAGCAGATGTGTACCGTGGGGCCTTCGACGCCGAGCGATGCGCCGGTGCCCAACTGGACAACGCAGAGGACGAACTTGCCCACCGTCTCCTTGAAGGTGATAGAACCGAAGCGATGCGCGAAGGCGACTTTAACCTGAGGAATGC
>CAYZVG010000090.1:0-9815 GCA_964481595.1 uncultured Occallatibacter sp.
AATCCTCGAAGATCACGTTCACCATCGAGAATCCGAATGCCGAAGCCGACCGTACCGTGCGCACATGCGGCAAGCCTTGCAGGTTGACGGTGAGCGGATAAGTGATCTGGTCTTCGACCTCTTGAGGGCTGCGCCCCTGCCAGTCGGTAAAGACGATCACTTGGTTCTCACTCAAATCGGGAATGGCATCGATAGGCGTGTGTAGCAGCGCCCAATAGCCCCAGACGGCGAATGCGGCATAGATCGCAAGGATCAGCACACGGTTCTTCATTGAAAATTCGATTATGCGGTTGATCATCGCTGCTCCTACCTTGCGGTCATGTGTGTGTGCAGTGTTGCAATCACACTGTTGTTCTTGCTCGCCTCAACAATCACGGTCCAGGAACCGGCCATTCCCGGCTGCCCTTTTCCCGTGTATGTTGCATGGTCTGCCGCCGGCGTCAGCGCGATCGTGCTCCTCGTCTCCGGCATGCCCATTGAGGGCATCGCAGGCATAACGAGGGTGAGCGTCACACTGGCATCGGGAACAGGTTTTCCATCGGCCCTGGTGAGCCTTACCTGGAAGCTGTTATCTCCACCGGCCTTCATTGGATCGGGATCGGAGTGGAACTCGATCTTGGCCGTGCCCGGTTGCTGGCTGCCTGGCTTGGAGCCTGCGCCTTGTGCCTGCGGCGAGTTCGCAAATTCCTTTGATCCTCCATAGAGGCCTGACACTCCGGAACTCAGATGAGCCTGCGAGTCGATGAGGAAGTTACCGTTCAGCACGACCTTGTCACCCACCGCGAGACCGCTGGTAACAGGGAACAGATCCTCAGAAGGTGCGCCCACTGCCACCTCGCGTGCTTCAAATACTCCGTTGGGCCGCGCCACATAAACAATCTTGCGCGTGCCGGTATCGAGGACCGCAGAGCGCGGAACAACGACCGAAGCCTGCGCCGCGCGACTGACAAATGTAGCGTTCACAAACATGCCCGGCAGTAGACGCATCGATGGATTGGCTACATGCACGTGCACTGAAACAGTGCGTGTCTGCGGGTTTGCGGAGGGCTCGATAAAGTCGACGTGGCCGTGCAGTGTCTGGTTCGAGAGCGACTCGCCGGTAATGTCGACCGGCTGTCCTGCGCGGATTTGCGCCAACTGTTCCTCATAGACGTCCGCTTTAATCCAAACCTCGCTCAGGTCGGCCACCGTAAACAGAGTGTCGCCTGAGTTGACATATTGGCCCTGCGTTACCTTGCGATCGACCACCGTGCCTGAAGCGTAGGCATACATGGTGACATGCGGCACGCCTGTAACGGCCGGAGCTTCCATTTGGCTCTTCGAGATGCCCCAGAGTTCAAGCCGGTGTTCGCTCGCCTTCACCAGCGCATCCGCCTGCGCGCGCGCGTAAGCATCGTCAGACGCGCGCAAGCCGTTGCGGTTCTCTTCCGCCAGCCGGTACTCCTCGATAGCTGTTGCTACCTCCGGACTGTAGATGTCGGCAACCGGCTGCCCACGCTTCACTTTTTCGCCGGTGTACTGAACGTAGAGCTTGTCCACGCGTCCACCCATGCGCGTGCTCACCGCTGCCAGTTGCGCCTCCGGCTGCTCCACTCGGCCAAACGCATCGATGTCCGTCTTCAGCATCGCCGTTCGCACATCCGCCACTTGAACTCCGGCTGCGGTAATCTCGGCAGGGGACAGTTCGACGGTAGTTCCGGGCATTGTTCCGGTGTCCATATCCTGCGGCTTCACGGGGCGGGCGGCCTGTGCCGGCGTGTTAGGGATCGCTCCCGCTTTGGCTTCGCCGGCGAAAATATGCTCGCCGCGCACGGCAAGCAGCGCGACAACCAGCGCCACCAGCAGCGTTCCGGCTCCCGCTCCCAATCCAATCAGTTTGGTTTCTCTTGAAGTCATTTGCTGTTCCTCTCCGGGCTGGTTGTGTCGGGTAGTTTGGTTCCAATAGCGCGCTCAAGATCGGCCACGCCTGCGTCTCTGTCTGCTGAAGCCTTGTAAAGAGCTGTTTGAATATCGAGTAGCAGGTTTTGGCTATCGATCAGCGATGAGAATTCCGTTCGATTGTTCTGGTAGGCAGCGGTCGCAGCTTTGAAGGCTGCTTCGGCCTGCGGCAGCAGTGTGTCGCGATAGATCTTGCTTCGCTTCACTGCCGCCGTGACTGCGATTTGCGCCTGGCGCACCTCAAGAAACACCGCTGTGGTCTGTGCTTCAAGATCGGCCTGGGCAACCGCGGTCGCGGCATCGGCCTGCTTCGCTTCGCCATCATGCCGCTCTCGATTCAGCGCCGGCAGGTTCATCGTCAGCTCGGCCATATATGCGTTGCGCGCAGCGGAGCCGGTGGGCATCAGCATGTATCCAAGCGCCACAGTGAAATCCGGCTTCGTGGCCAGCCGTGTTGCCTGTGCCTGGTCCTGAGATTTGCCGACACTCTTGCGCAGGCCGGCAAGTTCGGGCCGGTGCTCCATGGCAAGGCGCTCCAGATCGTCGAGCGGGGGCATCGCCACGGTTGGAACGTACTCGCCCGTTATCGCCACGGCCTCAGCGGCGCGCCGACCCATCAGCGTGTCCAGCTCAGCCAGAGCCGCGTCGCGTTCCTGCTCAAGCTCGATCAGCTGCTCGTCCAGCCGCGTAACGGCCATTTGCGCGCGCAGCACATCGGATTGAGGAACGCGGCCTGTCGTGTACTGCGCCAAAGCCGCGGCCAGGGCCTCTTTCAGCAGAGAAGACTGCCGATCGCGCAGCTTCATCTCTTCCGCATTGCGCTTCAGGTCGGCACATGCCTTGCGCACCTGGGCGGCAACCTGCTGACGCAGCGACTCAAGATCGCTCGCGGCCATCTCCGCGTCATCGCCGGCAACTTTGGCGCGGAGATCGCGTTTCTGTTTGCTCACCAAAGTCTGTTGGACTGAGACCATCAACTGCGCCTGGTTCAAATCCCAGGGTTTGCTCAATGGCGTATCCCAATCACGCACCATGAGCATCGGATCGTCCAGACTCCTTGCCGTTCCGCTCTTTGACTGAGCCAGAGACAGGCGCCGCACCGCCGCATGGATCTGCGGGTTCGATTCCAAGGCTTCGGTGACCGCTTCTTCAACCGTGATGGCAGCCACGGTGTCGGGAGCAGTGTTTGCGGGTGCGCCCATGCGCCCCGCCCCGCTTTGTGCAAAGCAGGAAAGTCCAAGCGCCAGCAAGAAGGGCGCTGCAATTCGATAGGTTTTCACCAGTCAACTCCGCGTGAGAAGTGGGCAGAAAGAAGAATCCGGGCGCAACAGTGCGCACGCCGGTTAGCCGCAGCGGATTTTAGAAAACTAGATTCGAAGGATGAACGCGCCGGTCGGCGGAGAGAGCGGAGGAATGACTACGACGGTTGAATGCTCATCCACGGCCGTCTTTTCCACGCACGCCGAATATTCGTGCACCGCCGCACACGGGCTTGTGCCCGGCAGGTTCGATGCAGCCGGAATAGCCGGCAATTGCGCTCTGACTATGCAGCAATCGGCATGCAAGGAATGCGAGGACTCCGTCTGCATGCAGCAACTGTGCGCAACCTTGGGGCTCGGTCGCAGGCAGATTCCAAGCGGCGCAATCATCATCCCCACCAGGAGGATGGCCATCGCCGCGCGTTGAAAAGAGCCCCGCAACATGCACCCAGCCTACCATGACAGTCAGTTTTCTCGGTGATCCATGTCACATGCATAGATCCCGCGATGCCGATGCCTGGTCGAAGTCAGGCTTCCCGGCTCATCTTCCATGTCTCGAAGTCGATACCCGGCGGTCAGGGCAGTAGAGGCAGCAACGGTAGAAAGACCCCAGTAAACGCCCCCGGCGAAGCCGTCGGTATAGCAGAATTCAACGAGGGCGCCAGTAATCGCTCTGCACAAGGCACTCCCGTAACGAGGATGACAATCAACTCGCTGATTCTTCTCAAAGCATAGATTACATGTAGGTTAATAACCAGCTCATACCGCTTGGTTCCATCACTTTGCGAGTGCTCGTCTTCTAGGAACGCTTAGCCGGAGCCTTTCCAATTGACTATGGATATGTATATGAATATATTCATATATACAAATGTCAGAGATGGCGCAATTCAAGGCGGAGTTCTTCAAGGCCCTGGCCCACCCGCTGCGTATCAGGATTCTCGATTCCCTGTGCTCAGGCGAGGCCGGCGTGAGCGAGCTGAGCGTGCGGCTCGCTGTCGAGCAGAGCACTCTCTCTCAGCAACTGGCAGTTTTGCGCAAGAGCAATATCGTCGTCGCCCGCAAGGAAGCGCAAAACGTCTTTTATTCCATCTCCGACCCGGCAGTCATTCGACTCCTTGCCGACGCGCGGCAGATCTTCAACAACCAACTCATCAACATCAGGGATCTGCTTACACAGCTCAACCCAACTGAGCCGAAATAAAGTTCACTTGCGCCTGATTTTCTGGGCCCGATCGGAAAAGGAGACGCGCCCGGCTCCGCGGGGGTCACTTTCTACATCCTATGGTTCAACTTGCTTTCAATTCGTTCCTGACCGTGCTGTTGCTCCTCCCAGCGGCGATACTGCTTTGCCGGCGCAGCAGCAGAACGCGCGCGCTGCCCTCTTTGCTTTTTTTGCTTGCGCTGCTGGTTGGAACGTTCGTCGCCGGATTGAGTTTCTGGCGGGGAGACAGGCTGGCGCTGGACCTGTCGTGGCTGACACTGTTTCCCTTTGCGTTTGCTGTTGACCGGCTGAGCGCATTCTTTCTGCTCATCATCTGCGCGGTTGGCGCTCCTGTCGCACTGTTTTCCATCCCGTATGTTGAGCGCCATTACAGCGGAACGAAAGCCGATTGGATGTGGGCTCTCCTGTCGCTCTTCCTGCTTTCAATGTCGCTCGTCGTCACTGCCTCAACCGCATTTGCCTTCCTGTTCGGGTGGGAGCTGATGACGCTGTTTTCGGCCGGCCTTATTGTGATCGATGGCGACTCTGAGCGGCGACGGCACAACATCTTCATCTATCTCGTAATGATGCATGCGGGCGCAGCGGCTGTGTTCGCCAGTTTCCTTCTATTTCTTCCCCACGCACCAGGGTTGGATTTCGTCTCCATAAGAGCTGCCGCTGCAACCATGCCGGCGGGCCTGCGCACCGCAGTGTTTCTGCTGTTCTTTGTGGGCTTTGGCACGAAAGCCGGCATCGTTCCCTTTCACCTCTGGCTTCCCAAGGCGCATCCCATTGCGCCGAGCCCTGTTTCCGCGTTGATGTCCGCCGTCATGCTGAAGACTGCAATCTACGGATTCGTTCGATTCGCGTTTGACTTTTTCGGCGGCGGTCCGGCCTGGTGGGGATACCTGATTATGCTGGCCGGCGCTGTGACCGGTGTGCTGGGGATTCTCTATGCCCTTACAGAGCACGATTTGAAGCGTCTGCTTGCCTACAGCAGCGTTGAAAACATTGGCATCATTTATCTCGGCCTGGGCGCTGCGCTGGTGTTCATGGCAAATAACTCGCCGGCGTGGGCCATGGTGGCGCTGGTTGCCGCCTTACTGCACGCCCTCAATCACTCCCTCTTCAAGAGTCTCCTGTTCCTCGGCGCAGGGGCCGTTTCAGATACCACGCACACACTCGATATCGAACTCTTGGGCGGACTTCTTAAGCGCATGCGGGTGACCGGAACGGTCTTCCTGATCGGCTGCTGCTCGATCATCGGGCTGCCGTTGTTCAACGGCTTTGTCGGCGAATGGCTCATGTTTCGCAGCTTCATCGCTGGTTCTGAATTGCCGGGGATTGCGAGTGCCGCCATTCTGCCGCTCATGGCCGGAGTGCTGGCCTTGATTGGCGCAATCGCCGCGGCCTGTTTTGCCAAGCTCTACGGCGTTGCGTTTCTCGGGCGTCCGCGCAGCATCGCGGCGGAGCACGCAACTGAAGTCGCCACGGCAATGCAAGCCGCAATGGCTGTGCTTGCGGCGGCTTGCGTAACCATCGGACTCATGCCGGGGATAGTGCTAAGCCCCTTGACGGCGATGGCGCAAGAGTTACTACATTCGTCTGGGCTGCCCGAGGCCGAGATTCCCATTGCGCATACTCTTCCGTTCATCGCCGCCTGCATCGCCGTGCTGGTTATAGCGGTTACCGGCTTCCGGCGCATCAAACGCATCACCCCTACCTGGGCCTGCGGCCTCCCCACATTAAGCAGCCGCATGCAGTACTCCTCTGCTGCGTTTTCAAAACCGCTGCGCAAGGTCTTCGCCAGAGCCTACAAGCCCGATCGGACTGTCGAGGTGTTGTACGCAAATGAGCCGTACTTCCCCCAATCGATCGTCTACCGCTCGGTTCGCACCACATCGTTTGAGAAGTCGCTCTACCGTCCCGCCGTGGATGCGATCGTCGGCATGGCCGCCAGGTTGCGAAGACTGCAAACGGGGAACGTGCAGGTTTATCTGCTCTATATCTTCCTGGCGCTCATTGCCCTGCTTGTCTTTATGAGGTTTGTATGAACCTTGCTCTCGATGTGATCCAGGCGCTCCTGCTCGTAGCCATCGCTCCCCTGGTGCGCGGTGTAGTGGCTCGCGTCAAGGCGCGGATACAGAATCGCCGCGGCGCAAGCGTCTGGCGTCCGTATGCCGACCTGCTGAAGCTCTTTCGCAAACAGGATCTGGTGCCTGAGACTGCCTCTGGGCTCTTCCGCCTCGCGCCAGTCATTCTATTTGCCGTCACGGTAACTGCCGCGGCGTTTATACCGGTATTGCATCCATCCGCATTGTTCGGTGCCGGTGGCGACTTCATTCTTCTCGTGTACTTGCTGGCGATTGGACGATTCTTCCTGATGCTCGGAGCGATGGACGGAGGCAGTTCCTTCGGCGGCATGGGCGCCAGCCGCGAAGCTCTGGTCTCCGCTCTGGCTGAAGCCCCGCTGCTGTTGGCGCTAGTCTCCGTTGCCATCCTCGCGCACACGGTTACCATGTCGGGCATCGTGCTCTCCACTGTGCGGCAAAATCCGTTGCATCTGTCGGCGGTCTACGGGTTCGCTCTCGGCGCCATGATCCTGGTCGCAATTGCTGAAACGGGACGCATCCCCGTCGACAATCCTGCCACGCATCTTGAGCTGACGATGATTCACGAGGCCATGGTGCTGGAGTATTCCGGTCCAAGCCTTGCGCTCATTGAGTGGGCCAACGCCGTTAAGCTCGCGTTGATTATGGCGATGCTGGTTGGGGTGTTTGCGCCCTGGGGCATGGCGACATCCACTTCGATTGCCGCCCTCGTATTGGCTCCGCTCGCATTTGTATTTAAGCTCGCTGTGCTAGCGGTTGCTATCGCGGTGATCGAGAGCAGCATGGCCAAGTTGCGTATGTATCTGGTTCCCGATTTTCTGGGGATGGCCTCGGCGCTGGCCATTCTCGCAGTGGCGTTTACTGCGCTAATGAGGTAAGCATGGGTCTGATTGAGTTTGCGGCGGCAAAGGCACTGGCTTCATCGGCAGTGTTCCTGTTCATTACGCTGTTGATGATGGCTGCGGCCAAGCGAATCTCCACGTGCATCATCCTTTTCAGCACGCAGTCGGCAATCATGGCGGCGGAGATCCTGGCGCTGGCTTACGCAGGCAAGTCGGCTGAAGCGTATGCGGTCGCCGCATTGGTCATCGTCGTGAAAGTTGTTGCGATACCTTATGCACTGTTTCGCATCGTAAAAGACCTGAAGGCCTCGCAGGATGTCGCCTCTTCGACGACGGGCGCGCAGTCGGTCTTCATCATGGCCGGGCTCATTCTTCTGTCGTTCCATGTCGTGGTGCCCTATGCAAAAACTCTGCGGCTGGATGAGGATCTGCTTGCCGCTGCCGTTGCCCTGCTGCTGGCTGGCGCGTTCCTTATGGTCAGCCGCAAAAAAGCCCTCATGCAAGTTATCGGCCTGTTGGTGCTGGAGAATGGAATCTTTCTGGCCGCGCTCACCACAACCTACGGCATGCCGCTCGTGATCGAGATTGGCATCTTCTTTGACCTGCTGATGGGCGTCTTCCTGATGGGGCTGTTTGTCTTTCGCATCCGCGACACTTTCGAGCATCTGGATGTTTCCAAGTTGCGCCGGTTGAGGGGTTGACGCCATGACCTTGCTTCTTCTGCTTCTGGTTCCGTTCTGCGCCGCGTTGATCGTCCTCACTTGTAAAGAGCCGGAGCGCGCGGTTCGTGTGGCTATCGCCGCGGGCACACTGCAAATGGTGGCAATCGCAAATGCAGTCTGGAGAATCCGCTCTGCAGGAGTTGTGCAATTCGGGCGCTATCTGCGCGCGGATGGCCTCACCGCCTTTTTCCTGCTCAACATCGCCGTGATCCTAGCGCTCGTTCTGGTGTACTCCATCGGCTACCTCCGCCATATCCCAGCCGGCCGCTTCTCTTCGCCGCGCTGGTTTTACAGCCTTACGTTTCTCTTTACCTTCACCATGATCGCTGTTTACCTCTCGGCGAGCCTGGGCATGCTTTGGATTTGCGTAGAATCCACAACCCTCGCCTCGGCGCTGCTGGTTGGGTTTTACAACACCAAGGGCGCAGTCGAAGCGGGCTGGAAGTACCTTGTGGTTTGCACGGTAGGCATTGCATTCGCTCTCTTCGGTACCATCGCGCTCTACCTTGCCGCGGTCAAGAGCGGCGTCAATCCTGCATCGGCGCTCGACTGGAGCGTGCTGATGAATGCCGCGCCTGGCCTCGCCGCGACTAGAGACCTGGTTAAGCTATCCTTCGTCTTCGTAGCCGTTGGCTACGGCACAAAAATCGGCTTTGTTCCCATGCACAGTTGGCTGCCCGATGCGCACGCTGAAGCGCCAACCCCGATCAGCGCGATGCTCTCCGCGGCATTGCTCAATTGCGCCCTCTATGCGCTCCTGCGCTTCGACACCATCACATCGCACGCCATCGGCAGCGCCTTCAGTCACACGCTGTTGCTGATCTTCGGTTGCCTGTCCATCACGGTCGCCGCACTCCTCATGGTGGTCCAGCGCGACTTGAAGCGCCTGCTCGCCTACAGCAGCATTGAACACATGGGCATCGTCGCCCTTGGCATCGGAATCGGCGGACCCCTGGGCATCCTGGGGGCGCTGCTGCACACCTTCAATCACTCCATCGCCAAGTCGCTCATGTTCTTTACCGCCGGCAGCGTGCGCGAGAGTTTCGGCACGTTGCGGATGAGGCGCATACATGGCATGGCGCGCTCAGTGCCCTTTACCAGCGCCGGCCTTGTGGTGGGCGCCCTCGCCATCGCCGGCATGCCGCCCTTCGCCCTGTTCATCAGCGAATTCATGATCTTGACCGCGGCGTTTACCGCCTCCCGCTATTTCATCGCGATCCTGCTGCTTCTGGTGCTCTCCGTCGTATTCGGTGCTTTGTTGCACCACGTGCAACGTATGCTGGCGGGCAAACGAACCGAGGAGCCAGCCAGGCTCAAGCCGCTGCCCTCCCAATTCGCGGTCATGGGCATTTGTACAACGTATCTGATTGTGTTTGGCATCTGCATTCCGCGCGTTTTCGCAAACCTGTTGCAAAGAGCATTGGTGGTCCTGCAATGAGAGCTAACCTGACGCCGAGAGAAACAGAGAGTAGTGTGGAAGCCGTGCTTCGGCTTTTTGAAAGCGGTAAGGCGCGCCTGGTCTCGATCTTTGCGGCCGCGGACGACAGTGGCGCAGCGCGTGTCCGCTATATTGCCGACGTCAACCGCGAGTATCGGATCATCGGCGTTCCGGTTACGGGCGCGCTTCAATCCGCCACGCCGGTCTCGCCAGCGGCCGCCTGGTATGAGCGCGAGTTGCACGACCGCTACGGAATCGAGATCGACGGCCACCCCGATCTGCGTCCGCTCGTCTCGCACCCTGC
>CAYZVG010000091.1:0-9803 GCA_964481595.1 uncultured Occallatibacter sp.
GGCTACATGCGCATCCTCTCGCGGGAGTTTGTCGCGGCCTTCCCCAACCGCATCCTCAACATCCATCCGTCGCTGCTGCCGGCCTTCCCTGGGCTAGACGCGCAAGAGCAGGCCTTCGACTACGGAGTCAAGGTAGCTGGTTGTACCGTTCACTTTGTGGATGAGGAGCTGGATCACGGCGCAATCGTGGTGCAGCGGGTCGTACCGGTGCTCGACAGCGACGATGCCCACTCGCTCGCGGAGAAGATTCTGCGGGAAGAGCACGTGGCCTACAGCCAAGCCCTCGCCATGGTCGTCAGCGGCGAGTACGACATCCGCGGCCGAAGATTCGTGAAACGCTCGTCAAAGTAAAAGTACCGGGGCGGTGGCGCCGGCTGAGCTGGCATTGCGCAGCAGAAATTGCAGCCCTAGAGCAGCGCTTCGAGTCGTTCCGGCTGGCGCAGTGTCACCAGCGCGTCCTCAATCGAGATCCAGCCCTCTTTGCGGAACTGGCCCAGTGTGCGGGTTACGGTTTCGCGCGTCGTGCAGGTCATTGAGGCCATCTCTTCATGGGTCAGCAGCAGCGGGAATCGGAATTCGCCGCCGTCCAACTGCTCGCCGATCTGGTGCGCCAGCTCCAGCAGCAGCCGTCCCAGCCGTGCGGCCACGGTCTCTGAGAGCGCAATGCGGCAAGCATCCTGCAGCGCAAAGCGGTACTCCTGGCAAATGCACTGCACCGCGCGCATCTGCGCTTCCTTGTGGCTGCGCAAAAAGCTCAGGAACCGCTCGCGCTCCACCGGCCGCAACTGCGCCGCGGTCAATGACTCGGCTGAAACCTCGTAAAGCCCGTGCGAGAGAACCGCATACAGGCCCAGCATGGAGCCGGGTCCGGCCACGCGCACAATCATCTGTTTATCGTCCGGCCGTCCGGTGGTCAGCTTCAGATAGCCGCCGCAGATCAAATAAAGGCAGCGCGCTTCCTCGCCCTGGTTGAAAAGTGAAGCCTGCGCAGGCAATGAAATGGTGCTGGTAGCCAGCTCAAGGTCGGCCAGCACGGCGCTGCCAAGCGAGCAAAACCATCCTGGCCGGCGATTGGAGCACACCGCGCAACCAGCAGGCACCTGGCGCGAAGCGTGCCGTTGTCGTATCTGCGACTCTGCCAGGATTTGAGAATTCGCCATTGCCTTGCCCGCCGATTTCTCTTGTGCCTCTGTTCCGCTGTTTCTCCGGTTCCACTCGCTGCTGTCAGCGCCCTTTGCCGGTGAAGAAAAGCCTGGGCCCACGAAAAAGAGGCTTCATCTCTGTGGAAATTTTGCAGCAGGGCATATCGAAAAGGATGTGACACGCCTCACGGCTATGCTGCATCATGGGCGAAACCTCTTGCCTGGATTGATGAGTCATCGTGTGCGCTACTTCACACCGTCTATCCAGCCCGCCCATCCTGTCGCCCTGGCTCCGCATCGCTCGCCTCGTGCCGCGGCCTTATACGATGAAATCGTTATCATTGTCTACTCAATGCAGGGCAGTCCCTACGGCCTCCATGTGGTATTCGTATAACAACTCACGTATTTCCATGAGCTTGCAGCTATTTTGTCCCTCTTGAATACTCCTGGATCAGCACGCGGCAAGCCGCGAACTGCCGCTTCCGGACCCAATTGTGCGCTTGCCGGCCTTCCCAATTCCGATCTGAATCACCCTGTGATGGGAAATTCCTCTGGAGAATCATCACTTTGTGGTGCGTGACGGGCATCACTGTAGCCGGACCGGACAAAATAATAACGTTCACTGCAAGTAGTGACGCTCCGCACAAGGGCAACCTCCGTGGGGAATTGGCTCGACGCAGGCGCTCCGATCACTTAGGATTCCGAACGGAACCACGAGTACCGGCAGCCGGGACGATGAAACAGAAGATCTTCGGAGGAAGCGATGAGAGCAACGAAGGCGGTATTTTTCATGCATAAAGACAGGCCTGTAACGCAATGTTCAATCGGTGCGGCCCAGGGAAAGAGACTGGGACTGCGAGTATTTGTTCTGTTGATGGCGAGTGCGAGCGTGTTCTGCGCCGCCGCGCTGGCTGCTCCAGCTCCCAAAGCCGCGGCCGCCGATACTCAGGCCAAGACCGCCGCTTCCAGCGAGTTTGTCGGGGCGGAGACCTGCGCAACCTGCCATGAAGAAATTGGCAAAAAGTTCGCCGACAATCCCCACACCAAGATGGCTCAGATGCACGGATCGAACGGCGTCACCTGCGAAAACTGTCATGGCGCGGGCAAGGCGCACGTCGACGGTGGCGGCGACGTCAGCAAGATCTTCAATCCGGCCAAGGCTTCGCCCAAGGAAGTGGATGCCAAGTGCCTTAGCTGTCACGCCGCGGCGCATCCCAACTTCGATCGTTCGCCTCATGCCAAGGCAGGCGTAAGCTGCATCAGTTGCCACGACATTCATAAGGCCGAGGACAAGGCCGAGTTGCTCAAGACCTCGCAGCCGAAGCTCTGCTTCCAGTGCCATTCCGACATAAAGCCGGCCTTCGACATGCCCTTCCACCACAAGGTGGAGGAGGGTCTGGTCAAGTGCAGCGATTGCCACGACACCCACGGCACATTTGGCAACAACAACATCAAGTCCACTGCCGACCAGAACGCGGTCTGCACCAAGTGCCACACCGAGAAGCGTGGACCATTCATCTACGAACATGCCGCAGTGAAGGGTGAGGGATGCCTTTCCTGCCACACTCCGCACGGATCGCAGAATGCTCGCCTGCTCAACGTGCCGTCGATCAATGTTCTCTGCGCCCAGTGCCACAGCCTGGTGGCGACGAATTCGGTCCATAACTCTACCGTATTGAGCCAGTCGAGCGACGTAACGCCGTGCATCGATTGCCACACGATGATTCATGGTTCGAATCTCGATCCGTTCTTGAAGCGCTGACGAGGTTCCCGTCTTCCTGCATTCATGACGGGCGTTGCAGGGGTACATATGGGTTCGAAACAGATTTCGACACGATACGAGAAGTTACGAAGTGAGGCTTTTATGAATACTGGCTGTTTGAAACGGCACCTATCGATACGCCCCACCCGCATGAGCCTTGTGGCCGCGGGACTGGCCATCGCTATGCCGATGACCGCGTGCATCGCCCTGGCGCAGGAGTCGGCGGCGAACCCCTCCAAAATGACCACGCCCGAAGGCTATTCGGCACGCCACACGGTGGATGTGGGTGGCCGCGTGGCCAACAAGGTTGGCTCGGGCGCAATGTACGACACAATGGTCAACCTGCAGTCCGGCCCGCGCCTGAACGGCGAGAGCATGGATCTGCACAAGCTGGCCACCAACAAGCATGCTTTGGTGGACGATGCGCGCATCACCAGCTCTGGCTTCGGCGGTGAACCGTACGACTTTGCAAAGCTCTCGGCGAGCAAGGCCAAAATCTACGAGTTCAACGGAAACTTCCGCCGCAACCGGCAGTACTTTGACTACGATCTACTTGGCAACCCGAATCTGCCGGCCGGTCTTTCCGTCCCGATCGGTAGGTCGGCTTCGCCGACCGGCGCTCTGGCGTGGCCACAGGTTCAGCACTCGTCTGTGATGACCAACTCGGTGCGCCGCATGACGGATACCGATCTGCTGCTGTATCCGCAGTCTCAATTCAGCATTCATCTTTCCTATTCGCAGAACATCATGCAGGGTTCCTCGCTGCTTCCAGCGCGCTCGGCCGGCATTCTGAAGTACAGCGCACTGCTTGAGCAGCAGCAGCGCCACTCCACCGACGAGTACACGGCCACTTTGGACTGGAAGCCGGTACGGGGCACCAGCGTCAGCTACGAGCAGCGCTTCCTCCACTACAAGGAGAACAGCTACTTTACGCTCGATCCGAACGGGTTCCTTGTACAGGAAGCCGACGGTACGCCGGCCTATCTGGGCAACTGGGATCTGGTCAGCAACGGAGCGGCTAACACCGCAACCAGCTTCTCTCCTTACAGCACGGCCGCTTGCAACGCGAACAGCATCGCCAACTCAACGACGGTGTTGTATCCATCCTCCAATGGCGGAAAGCCGGTCATCGATCCGGCATGCTCGGTTGTCACCAGCTACACGCGCACGAATCCGTACCGCACCACGATTCCGAGCGAGACACTGCGCTTTCAGTCCAACAGCATCCAGAACCTCACCTTCAACGGCCAGGCCAGCTACAGTCTGGTCAAGCTGAACATGCCCAACTACTTCGAAAACGCATGGGGCCTGAACGGCACCGCCCGCAACGAGTACTTCTCGGCTTCCGGTACCGCCAATCGCGCGGTCTACAGTGCTGACTTCGGTGCGGTGTGGCAGGCAACCAAGGACTTCAGCCTCTCCGACCAGGTTAGCCTTATGGCCAACGCCCAGACCGGTAATCTCACGGTTTCCGGCTATACCAAACTGGCCACCCCAACGACGGCTGGCACGGAAACGATCAACTACACCGGAACGCTGGTCTCGACCCTGACCACGGGTTCCGGCCTGGTTGCGGGTATGAGCTCCGGCACCGGCTATTCTTACTTTGGCAACCAGCAGTTGACCAACAACCTGACCGCTGCCTGGACGCCGACTCCGAAGGCCAACCTCTCGCTGACCTATCGCTGGTCTAACCGCAATATCGGCGTGTACAGCCCCCTCGTGTACTCATCCCCGGTCCGGAGCACTACTGCGATCACTGAGAACGGCGTCATCCTGAACGTGGCCTATCGTGTCACCTCTAACTGGGACATCAATGGCTCAGTCGAAGCTCTCTACGACGACAATGCCTTCACGGCGATGTCTCCTCGCCAGGTGCGCCACTATCGCGTTCACACCAAGTTCCGTCCTGAGAAGTGGGCCACCATCTCGGCCGCATTCAACGACATGGAGCGGCATAACAACACCAACAACGCCGGTCTGCCTGCGGTTTATGGCCCGTTGAATCACGTTGACCAGAGCCGTACCGCCAGTGTGACGGGGGCGCTTACTCCGAATGAGCACGTCGCCGTCAACTTCGATTACGCCTACAGCAAGGTGTACACGGCAACCAACATCTGCTACACCGCGCAGGATAGCGGCTTTTTGAACGGCAACACCAGCCCGTACTTTGCGGGCGCGGCCTCGGTCAGCGCGTCGGGCGCTCCTCTGACCTGCCCGACCAGCGCGACCGTCAGCACCCCGACCCAGTGGTTGGCACGTGCATTCGTTGACGCCCCCTCGCAGTACGGCTCGCTGGACGTGATGGTCAACCCGAACGACAAGGTGAAGTACGACCTGGGTTACCGGATCAGCGCGGCCAACGGCAACCAGTTCTTTACCGATGCCCGTGCGGTCAACGGTTCGCTGAACTCCAGCTACGAATCTCCGTACGCCAGCGTCGACTGGACGGCCCGTCCCGGCCTGGTCTGGAAGGCTGAGTACAACTACTATGGCTACGGCGAAGGCGCCGCTTCCGGCGCGCAGTACTGCACACTGAACTCTGTAGCCACGGCCACGGCTGCCAACATCGTGCCCTGCGCCTCGATGTCGGTCTCGACAGGTATGAATAGCGCAGTTGCCGGCATGACCGCTCCGCGTACCTTCCACGCCAATAACGTGTCTCTTGGGGTGCACTACGAGTTCTAAGGATGGCTGTTAAGCTGTTAGCCGTCAGCTTTTGGCGTTTCTCCGCGGTTTGCGATTCCCGCGGCAGAAGGCCCAGAGGCTGGCGGCAACAAACATTAGGCCTTAGGGTTTTTAAGAATAGGGAGCAAGAAGATGCGTAAGACAATGCAATTCAGCACAGCGATCGCTGCCTTCATATTAATGAGCGCTTCAATGGGCTTGGCCCAGGGAGCCGATGTATACAAAACCAAATGCGCCAGCTGTCATGGCGCTGCCGGCGTTCCCAGCGCGGGAATGGCCAAGGCGATGGGCGTTAAGCCGGCAACCGATCCCTCGGTCAAGAGCAAGACCGAGGCGCAGATGATCGCTACCACCACCAACGGCGAAGGCAAGATGCCGGCGTACAAGGGCAAGCTCAGTGACGCGGAAATAAAGCAGGCGGTCGAATCCTTCCGCGCATTCGCAAAGTAAGATCGCATTAGATAGCTTTCGCTTTCGTTCACAACCGCCGTTCCGGCCGCCGGCTGCAAGCGGCCGGGCGGAGAAACCAGGCAATCACCAATTCGGCAGTTGCAGTTCACGACACACTGGCCGCATTCAACCCGAGGAGTTTCCTGATGACTAAAATGGTCCGTTCCCTGTTGATCCTGACCGCGGCAGTTTCGCTGGCCGGTACTCTCGCTTTCGCCGACTCCGGCGAGGCCACCTACAAAGCAAAGTGCGCAAGCTGTCACGGTTCCACCGGAACCCCCAGCCCCGGTATGGCCAAGATGATGGGCATCAAGGCCGCTTCCGATCCGGCCATGAAGGCGCTCAGCGTTGCCGAGATGTCTGCCGCCGTCAAGAACGGCAAGGGCAAAATGCATCCCATCGCCGGCTTGAGCGATGAACAGGTCAAGGATGTCGTCACCTATTTCCGTTCGTTGAAGTAGCAACGCAACAAGTACTGAGATCCACGACAAGCTGGGGTAACCCACATCTCGATCAAGCATTGAGAGTGGGTGCCCCATCCTTTCGCAGCCTTATCGCGGAAGGGTGGGAGAGATCACGCCGCCGAGTGGTTTGCATCCCAACCAGCTGACAAAAGTGGGACCCCATGTCTAGATTTTCAGACCTGGGAAAGCACGAAAGTTGTCCCCGGAGGAAGAGAGTGCCTTTCCTGAAGAAATTCCGTGAAAGCTGGGTGCGTCCAGCTCTGTTTTTCGGCAACAATCCCATCAGCCTTGCCGGCGGCGCCATCACCAGTGCCTCGGGCGTCACCATGATCGCTTACTGGCTGGTGGAGATCTTTGGCCATGCCGCCGAAAACCCTTATCTGGGCATCATCTTCTTCCTGCTTCTGCCAGGGTTGTTTATCGCCGGCCTCTTGCTTATTCCCGTCGGCGTCTTTTTGCGCCGCCGTGAACTGCAAAAAGCTGGAACCATCCCCGCCGTCTTTCCTCAAATCGATCTCAACGATCGCATCTTCCGCCACGGTATCGACATTGTGCTCATCGCCACAATCGTCAATCTTCTCGTGGTGGCCATCGCCAGCTATCGCGGCGCGGCCTATATGGATTCGCCGCAGTTCTGCGGTCAGTCCTGCCACGTGATGAAGCCTGAGTACACCGCCTACAAAATCTCCGCGCACTCCCACGTGGCCTGCGTCGAGTGCCACATCGGATCGGGCGCGCAGGCTTACTTCAGCGCCAAAGTGAACGGCACCAAGCAGCTGATTGAAGTCGCCTTGAATCGCTATCCCACGCCTATTCCGTCTCCCGTCACCAGTCTGCGTCCGGCGCGCGTCATCTGCGAGGGGTGTCACACTCCGGCCAAGTACGTAGGAGAAAAGCTCCTGGTCAAGTCCAACTTTGCCGACGATGAGCAGAACACCGAAACCCAGACCGTACTGGTGCTCCACCTCGGAGGCGAAGATTCACTCTCCCATCTCAGCGGTATTCACGGCGTTCACCTCAATCGCATGGTGTACATTGCCACCAGCGCCGATCGCAGCACCATTCCCTGGGTGCAGCGCGAAAACTCCGACGGTTCACAGACTGTCTTTACAGCTTCTGCGTTGAACGGCGCCATGCCAAAAGGCGAGCGCCGCACTATGGATTGCATCGATTGCCACAACCGCGCCGCACACACCTTCCAGACTCCCGAGCAGGCAATCAATCGCGCCATGGCCGACGGCGCCATCAGCACCGATCTGCCCTTCGTACACAAAGAGGGTCTTGAGCTGTTGAAGGCAAGCTACGCAAGCGAGGAAGAGGCACAGGCCAAGATCCCCGTTGCGCTTGAGGCGTTCTACAAATCGTCTTATCCCAATGTTCTCGCCCAAAAGTCCGCGCAGGTCAAAGCTGCCGGAGCTGAGCTGTTCACTCTTTACAGCCAGAACGTCTTTCCCTTTATGAAGGTCACCTGGGGAACGCATCCCAACAACATCGGCCACATGGATTATCCGGGCTGCTTCCGCTGCCACGACGGCGACCACATCTCGAAGGGCGGCAAAACCATCACGCAGGATTGCGCCAATTGCCACAACCTTCTCGCAGTTGAAGAAGCCAAGCCGAAGGTGCTCGCGGACCTCGGACTTTAATTCAAATCGAAAAACAACCGGGTGCATCGGCGGAACGTGTCCCGATGCACCCGGTTGCTTTTTATCTAAAGTCGTTCTCTAGTGGATTCCCACTAAATAAATAAGCTATCTTGCAGCTATCGTAGGCTGCGCGTTTATTCATGCAAATCACGGCAATGGCGTAGAGCCGCCCCACAAAAGATGTAGTGCGCGCGCCTGCGCTTTGCGCGCGTGTTCATGAGCTCCGCAACCCGCGTCAATCCTGCATGAAATGCAATTCTGCATTCGCAATTTTCACCGCACTTTTATCTCGTAAAAGCCGCATCGCCGCACCCGCGTTAACCTGCAATCAACAACGCAAATATTTTTTCGCATGGCCACTTCTTCGCGGCGTGATAGGCTGGCATTTCGTTATCAAGGAGCGTGTCTCTCGTGCCGCAAATTCATCCTCTCCATTTCAATCTCGTCGCCGCCTCTCACGCTGTCATGATCGAGCACGGTTTCCAGCCTGACTTTCCGGCCGGCGTCGCGCAAGAGCTGAGCGGAATTCAAGCCCACCCAGAGCTGCCCGCAGCGCCCGGTGCGCAAGACCTTCGCCATCTCCTCTGGTCCTCCATCGACAACGACACCTCCAAGGATCTAGACCAGATCGAGTGGGCCGAGCAATTGCCCGACGGCCGTATCCGCATCCTGGTAGGCGTAGCCGATGTCGACGTGCGCGTTCCAAAGGGAACCATCATCGATGGACACGCCGCCAGCGAAACCACCTCTGTGTATACCGGCGTCAAAGTCTATCCCATGCTGCCCTCTGAGCTTTCTGAAGGCATCACGTCTCTCAACGAGAACCAGGATCGCGTCGCCATTGTCATTGAGTTTACGGTTGACTCCACCGGCGCGGCCTCTGAAGGCAAAGCCTATCGCGCATTGGTGCGCAACCGTGCGCAGCTTGCCTACCCAAGTATTGGCGCGTGGCTTGAAGGCACAGCTCCCGCGCCAGCCAAGGTAGCCGCAAACGCGGATTTGGCCGCGCAGCTCAAGCTCCAGGATGTGGCCGCGCAGCGCATGCTCGGCTCACGCTTTCAGCATGGCGCGCTCGACCTTGAGACCATTGAGACCCGTCCGGTCATGCTCAAAGACGAAGCCGTCGAAATCACCCGCCTTGAAAAAAACCGCGCCACCTCGCTCATAGAGGAATTCATGGTGGCGGCCAATGGAGTGATTGCCAAAACATTTGAAGACGCGGGCGTGGCCAGCATTCGCCGCATCGTGCGCACTCCCAAGCGCTGGGACCGCATGGTTGAAGTGGCCGCCGGCCTGGGCGCAACGCTGCCCGCCGAACCCGATTCCAAAGCACTCAACGACTTTCTTCTGGCGCAAAAGCAAAAGGACCCCGACCACTTTCCTGACCTGTCGCTCGCCATGGTCAAGTTGATGGGCCCCGGCGAATATGTTCTGGTGCGTCCCGGCGAAATCTCGCCTGGCCACTTCGGTCTTGCCGTGCAGGACTACACCCACTCCACCGCGCCCAACCGCCGCTTTCCCGATGTCATTACGCAGCGTCTGCTCAAGGCGTGGATCGCCAAAGCGTCACAACCTTACACGACCGACGAACTCAGCGCCCTCGCCGCCCGCTGCACACTCATGGAAGATGGCGCACGCAAGGTTGAGCGCG
>CAYZVG010000092.1:0-9667 GCA_964481595.1 uncultured Occallatibacter sp.
GGACGGAAAATAGCCCAGGACAAGCGCAGCGCAGTCCTGGGAACGCGTTCCAGCAAACGTCTTCAGCCCTGTAAGGGCGATGTGAACCCCGACGATGCATCTAATACCTGTTCGTGCAATTGCCCTACTCAGAAACGGCCCCTTGAGAAACGGCGCATTGCGAAACGCTCGTTGACTACGACGGCGTCACCGCCACCGGCAAGGGACGCGCGGCCAGCGCGGGCCGCACCAGCTCCCTCGGCCACACATACACCGCCAGACGGCGCGAGTAGTGCAGAACCGGGGCAACCTTTGGCAGGGTCAGGCCAATGGAGGCGGCCAGATCGTTGCGCTCGATCTCGGCTTCAGCTTCCTCCAGGGGCCAGGGCACGTGGTGCAGGTTGGCGCGCACCGGCTGCCCCGTGCGATCCGCGCTGAACAGGCAATTGCGCTCGGTAATAAAGTATTCGAGCGTCCCACTGCGTGGCTCGGCGAGACTCGCGTTCGGTCCCAGCCCACGATACCGCGCGTTGAAGACGACTTGCTGGTTTGAAAGCCGCCGCCGGCTATAAAACGCGAACTCCCGGTCCGAGCGCTGCTCCAGCCGCATCTCCGACCAGTAGTAGGGCAGGTTATACCAGGTGCGCGCAATGCCCACCGCCAGCAGATTGCTCGCGTCAAGTGAGAAGCAGTAGACGCCCGGCGTGCGCGTGTACTGGTCGCGGACATACGTGCGCAAATTCAGATCGGGAAACCTACGCATCCCGGGGATAGGCGGAACTCCGCGAATCTTGATGCGATCGAGCCAGAACGGCACGATGCCCAGCCACGCCGATCCATGGAACGTATCCACTTCAAGCCAGTCCGGCAGCACCGCCGCCATCTGCGCCACGGGGATGGGCCAATGCGCAAGCAGCAGATCGTTCCAACGCTGGGTCACGGCCCAGCGGCCCGACGGCAAAGGCCGTGGCCGGTGCGAAGTGCGTAGATGAAACTGCTGCATGGTTCTTTGACTCCAACTGCCGGGGAAACCTTTTGCCACAGGTGGTGCGCCCCGCCACGAAAGGCGCCAATGGCCGATCCGCGCGCCACCCCGATGCCGTATTCTGGTCGCGAGACCTGACCGATGTCCAGTGAAACTTTTGCCGCACCAACCGCAAGTAACCAGACTGCCGTATTTGCCGTTCATGGCGCAGACCCTGAAGTATTGGCCTTTGCCATGGCCAAGTATTCGCGCTCCTCGCTCTCCATGCGCGAGTCGCTTACTGAAATCAGCGCTCAGCGCGCTGAACAGTTTCTCAACACCTTCTATTTTCAATACGGCCATCGCTCCATCGCCGACCTGGCGCACATCGCCTTTGCCGTCGAGCGGCTCAGCCTTCTGGCGGCCATCGTGCTGGTCGACGAGCAGCGATGGGACGGGCAGGAGCGCTCCACCCGTTACCAGAATTTTCTCAAATCCGGCTGGTACTTTCCCGATTTTGGAGCGGATGCGGCCTCGGCCCAGCTCTACACCTCGACCGTCGAGAATCTTTTTGCCACGTATCAGCGCACCACGTCTGCGGTTCTTGAAGTTCTGCGCGGCCGCATTGCCTGCCCCGACACGCTCAAGCCCGAGGCCTACGAGCGCACGTTGAAGGCCCGCGCCTTCGATGTGGCGCGCTACCTTTTGCCGCTGGCCACCAACACCTCTCTTGGGCAGATTGTGAGCGCTCGAACGCTGGAGACTCAGGTCTCGCGCCTGCTCTCTCATCCCGCCGCCGAGGTGCGCGATCTGGGCGTAAAACTGCGCGAAGCCGCTACCGGAACGGCGTGGACTGTGCAATCCCAGGCAGCCGCGGCTTTTGCCGACAGAGTTATCGCCGCCGACCCCTCGCTTGCCCCTGACGCCGCCCACTTCCTTACGCGGGAAGTTAAGACCGCGCCCACGCTGGTTAAGTACGCTCAGCCAAGCGCTTATGAGATCGAGTCGCGCCAAGAGCTGGCCCAGGCCGCGGCCCAACTCCTCAGCGGTGTTTCCTGCGCCACCGCACCGCTGGTCGATCTTGTTGAGCGCACGGAGACACTTGAAGTGGAGCTTGCAGCCACGCTCCTCTACTCCGCCAGCCACCACCCCTACCGCCAGATTCGCGACCTGGTTGCCGCCCTGCCTTCCGTGCAGGTTGCTGAGATCGTCGAGCTGGGGCTGCGCCATCGCGGCAATCACGACGAAGCGTTGCGCGCATTCCATGCCGGCGCGGCCCTGCGTTTCGACATTCTTATGGACATTGGCGGCTTCCGCGACATGCACCGCCATCGGCGCTGCACTCAGATTATTCAAGACTTTACGGCGCAGCACGGCTATGAGACGCCGGGCTCAGCCGACCTGGGCGGCGGGGTCGACATTCTCGCCGAAGCAGGCGCCGCGGCCGGCTACAGCTCCGCGGTCGAGGCCGCGCACCGGGCAAGCCTTCAAATCGCCGCCGGCAGCGCGCAGGAGGCGGCGCAATCCGCACTCTATCTGCTGCCTCTGGCCACGCGCATCCGCAGCCTCTTCAAAATGGACTTTGCCGAAGCCCAGTACATCACCGAATTGCGCTCGGGTCCTGCCGGCCACTTCAGCTATCGCCGCGTGGCGTGGGAGATGTACCGGGCCATTGAGCGCCAGCATCCCTCTCTCGCCAAACATATTCGCATCACAGACTTCACCAAGCCCATCGACATTTTGCAGCGGTAGGCGGCTCTCAGTTGCAGTGCGAACCGAAGCGGCCATTTCCGTGCGAATCGTCTTTCGGCGACTGCCGCGATCAGGACAATTGCATGTAGATATTTGTGACTCAAGCCGGCTCTTCACGACCGTTGAGCGCGATCAACCACGTTATTTCCTCCCGGAGGGAGGGAGGACGGAAAATAGCCCAGGACAAGCGCAGCGCAGTCCTGGGAACGCGTTCCAGCACACGCCTTCAGCCCCGGAAGGGCGATGTGAACTCCGACGGCGCTTTTAATCCCTGTTCACGCAATTGCCCTGCCGCTGTGAGCCGTTATTGCCGCCCGGCAGCATCCTCTGTGAGAAAATCAGAACTTGCACACGCAATCAAAGTTTCGCCTCCTTGTGGTCCGGCTGGGCGCGATGGGAGACATTCTCCACGCGCTGCCGGCTGTTACAGCCTTGCGGCTGGCGCATCCCAATTGGGAGATTGACTGGGTTGTCGAGCCCCGCTGGCAGGCCCTGCTTGCCGTGCCGGGAACCACCGCCCGCGGTCCGCAGATGCCCATCGTGGACCGGCTGTTTTTTGCTCCCACCAAGGAGTGGCGCAAGGGGCCTATCCGTCCAAGAACCCTCAGCGAAATCCATGGCCTGCGCACCCAGCTGCGCTCCGTGGGCTATAACGCGGTCATCGATCTGCAGGGCGGGTTGCGCTCGGCGGTGGTGGCGCGCATGGCTGGCTGCCAACGGGTCATTGGCGAGTCCGCGCCGCGCGAACATGCGGCAAGCTGGATGTTTAACGAGCGCATCGATACTCACGGCGCGCACGTAATCGAGCAGGATGTGGAGCTGGCTTCGGCAATTGCCGGCGACACGCTGCAGGTTGTGCCGCCGGCGCTGCCCGTCGATCCCGCAGCCGAAGCCTGGTGCGATGACTTCCTCGCCTCCAGCGGCACGCGACCCACGGCGCTCATCAATCCCGGTGCGGGATGGGGCGCAAAGTGCTGGCCGGTCGAGCGCTACGCCGAGGTTGCGCGCGGACTCATCGTGCGCGGCTACAGGGTGCTCATCAATGCCGGTCCGCAAGAAGAGATGATGGCCGATGTCATCGTCAAAGGAACCAGCGGCGCATCCATTCCACTCTCGACCACCCTCGAACAGCTCATCGCCGTCACTCGCCGCGTCAACTTCTTTGTCGCCGGCGACACCGGTCCGCTGCACCTGGCCTGCGCGCTCGGGCGGCCCGTCGTCGGCATCTACGGCCCCACCGACCCCAGCCGCAACGGCCCGTATGGAACCTGCTCCAGAGTCCTGCGCAGCTCCATCAGCAAGCGTGACCACACGCGCCGGCCTGAGCCGGAAGAGGGCCTACTCACCATTCAGCCGGAAGACGTTCTGCGAGCAGCCGACGAACTGCAGGCCGGGGAATGCGGCAAATGAGCGCGAACACGGGCCCCGTACAACTGGATTGGATTGCGCGCTGGCAGCGCGTGGCGCGGCGCATTCGCGTGCCCTTGGGATTTTTGACCGCAGTGCTTTACCTGTTTGAGCTGTGGCGTCAGGCGCCCCGGCCGGCAGCTATTGCGTGGAGTCTTGCCCTGGTGCTGCCCGGCATTGGCCTGCGCGCCTGCGCTTCAGGCTATGTAAAAAAGAACAGCGAGCTTACCGTCACCGGCCCCTACGCGCACACTCGCAATCCGCTCTATCTCGGCTCCATGTTGATAGCCGCAGGCTTTGCGGTGGCGATTGAGAGCTGGGCAATCGGCCTGGTACTGGCCGTCGGCTTCGCCCTCATCTATATTCCGGTCATCGCCTCTGAGGAGCGCTTTTTGCGCGCCACCTTTCCCGGCTTTGCCCGCTACTGCGCCCTGGTCCCGCGGCTCATTCCCAGGATTACCCCGGCCCGCATGGGGAACGGCGCTGCTCCCGGTGCTCAGCAATCTGCTCCAGGGTCCAAAGGCAGTTTTTCAATACAACTCTATCTAAGGCATCGCGAGTACAATGCTGCTTTAGGAGCCGCATTGTTATACGCAAGTCTGCTATTCTTGCGGCCGGTCGTCGAAACGATCCTGCGTGGGGCGCGGTGAACGTTTTTTCGGGGAAATAAGTCAAAAGATCCAGAAGGAGCCACACCCGACGTTGAAGACGCATCTCCATGCAGCAGCAGTTCTATGCATCTTTGCCCTGGCAGCCGCGGCTCACGGGCAGCTTGCGCCACCGCGCGCGGGCTTCAGCTTTCCCCAGCGCCAAACCCTCACCTATTCGGTCGACTGGCGCGTCTTTCCCGCTGGAACGGCTGTGCTGCGCTTTGAGTCTGTAGGCGACCGCGAGCGCCTGACCGCCAGCGCCGACACCATCGGCGCAATCAACATGCTCTTCCACGTGAGCGACCACTTTCAATCCACCTTCGACCGCCAGCGCGGCTGCACCTACGAGTTCGACAAGCAGACCGTCGAAGGCCGCCGCCAGGTAAACTCCACGCTGCGCCTCGACTACGGGCAGGGCAAGTCCATTCTCGACGAAAAAAACCAGGTCTCCGGGCAAGCCAAGCACGCTGAAACGCAGATTCCCGGCTGCATCACCGACCTGCTCAACGGATTGTTCTATGCGGCCTCGCAGCCCATGTCGGTCGGCCAGAGCTTCGTGGTTCAAGTCGCCGATGCCCAGCGCACCATTCCCGTCACCATGAAAGTAGAAGGCCGCGAGGAGATCAAGACCACCCTCGGCACTTTCAAAACCCTGCGCGTGCACCCCTCCGCCGACGCCGGCGTAGTCAAGAATCGCGGCGACATCTGGATCTGGTACACCGACGACGAGCGGCACCTGCCCGTGCAGATGCGCGCCCGCCTCTTCTGGGGAACCATCACCTTCCGCCTCACCGGCAACGACAACCGGTAGCCGCAACGGGCGTCGGGATTCTGAACCTAAGCAGCAGGGCAATCGCATTTGGAATCGGAATCATGAACAACTGAGGC
This sequence comes from uncultured Occallatibacter sp., assembly GCA_964481595.1. Taxonomy (GTDB): domain Bacteria; phylum Acidobacteriota; class Terriglobia; order Terriglobales; family Acidobacteriaceae; genus Telmatobacter. Next base: position 5,641 of record CAYZVG010000092.1, read on the forward strand.
TTTGAAAGGGCACGGATTTATCCGTGCCGCCAAAACATGCAAACTCGATAGGCTTTAGCCTCTGGGGGACGGTTTCCGCTGCCTCCGAAAACCATCCCCCAGAGGCTAAAGCCTATCTCCTTCCCTACCGCCCTCTTCGGCTCGGATAAATCCGAGCCCTTTCAAAGCAATCCCTTTCCACTTTCTCAAATGCGATTGCTGCATCCGCCGCCGGCCACCGGTCCGCGCCCGCAGTCCCACAGGTGTACACTTCTTCTTTCCGTGCGGGCGCATCCGGCCTGCGCGGAGGCTGTCGTTCTAAGGTGAAATCCATGCGTAAATCCGCTTTTTTACCCGTTCTCGCGATTGCTCTGCTGGCCGCGCCCTTCTGCTCCGCGCAGGATGCGCCCGCCAAGCGCCCCATGACCTTTGAAGACATGATGAAGATGAAGCGGCTGGGCGAGACGGCTGTTTCACCCGACGGCAAGTGGCTGGCCTACTCGGTGACCACCGTGGATCTCGGCCAGAACACCAAGACAGCGGAGCTCTGGCTACAACTGCTCTCCGGCAGCGGTCCCATCAAGCTTGCCGTTGCCCAACCCGGCGACAACGGTTTGGACTTCGCTCCCGACGGCAAGCGGATTCTCTTTCTCAGCAGCCGCGAAGGCGGCCAGCAGGTGTGGACTGCGGACTTTGACCCCGCCACCGGCGCAACGGCCAACGCAAAAAAACTCACGGCGATTGCCACCCAGGCCGACAACGCAAAGTGGTCGCCCGACGGCCGCTCCGTGGTCTTCACCTCTGCCGTCTATCCCGACTGCGCGGCGATTACCGAGGCCGATTTCGTCGCCGGAAATCAGTGCAACGCCGATCGCGATGCGGCAGCGGCAGCCAGCAAGGTGAAGGCGCAGATCTTCATCCATCTGCTCTACCGGCACTGGGACCACTACACCGGCGGCAAGAGGTCCCACCTTTTTCGTGTTTCGGTTGAGACCGGTGGAATGCGTGACCTGACGCCCAACGATCCGCACGACGTGCCGCCGTTTTCGCTCGAAGGCGGCGGCGGCTTTGCCTTTGCGCCTGACGGCAAGGAGCTGGCATTCACTGAGAATCCCGACCCCGAGCCGGCCATCTCCACCAGCGCCCAGATCTATGTCCTCGATCTGACTGACCCCGCAGCAAAGCCGGTGAAGATCTCGACGTCGGCAGGTGGAAACTTCAACCCCGCCTACTCGCCCGACGGCAGGTTCATTGCGTGGCGTTCGCAGGAGCGCGCCGGCTACGAGAGCGACAAGTTCCGGCTCGCGGTGTATGAAAGGTCAACGCAGAAATCCAAGAGCATGGTTGACGGTTTTGATCTGTCGGTCGACGAATTCTCATGGTCATACACTTCCTACGATGATGTGCATCGATTGCTGTTTGTGTCTGAAGACAAAGGCGAAGCAGAGATCTATCAGGTGTATGCGGACGGAGGCGGTCTAAAGAGATTCGGCAGGGTTAAGGGCGATTGGAGTTCGGTTCATCTGGTGCCCAATAGGCCACTGCCCCGGCAAGACATGCCGATTTATGGAACATTGATGCGGGTTGATCAGCCACCAGAACTCGTCGTCGCAAATCTTACAACGCTAGATGAAACTTCCAGAGTTTTTCGCCCGGCGAAACAGCAGGGCGGCACATTCACAGCAGGGGAAGACATTACTCCGTATGATTACGAGCCGGAACATATCACCCACCTCAACGACACGCTCCTAGCCCAGCTCGATCTGCCCAAGATGGAAAGCTTCTGGTTCACCGCCAAGGATGGAACCAAGCTCGAAGGCTTTCTCATTCGCCCGCCCGGCTTCGATCCCGCCAAAAAATATCCGCTCAAGTTCCTCATCCACGGCGGGCCGCAGGGCAACTGGGGAGACGCGTGGAGCTATCGCTGGAACCCCGAGCTGTTTGCCGCCAACGGCTACGTCGTGGTTATGATCAATCCCCGCGGTTCCACGGGCTACGGGCAGGCCATCGTTGACGGCGTCAACGGCGACTGGGGCGGCAAGCCCTTCACCGATCTGATGGAGGGTCTTGACGCCGCCGAACGCAAGTTCCCCTTCATCGACAAGGGACGCGAGTGCGCGCTGGGCGCAAGCTACGGCGGCTTTATGGCCAACTGGATTCTGGGCCACACCGACCGCTTCAAGTGCATCGTTTCGCACGACGGCATGTTCAATCCCGAGTCGGCCTACGGCACCACCGAGGAGCTGTGGTTCAACGAGTGGGAGTTCAAGGGCCATCCGTGGGACTACTACGGCAAGCCCGACAGCGAGAACCCCTACCGCAAGTGGTCGCCCATGCTCTCGGCCAAAAACTTCAAAACGCCCACGCTGGTGATTCACGGCCAGCTCGACTACCGGCTCGATGTGAGCGAAGGTTTTCAGCTCTTCGACACGCTGCAGCGGCTCAAAGTGCCAAGCAAAATGCTCTACTTCCCCGACGAGGGGCACTGGGTGCTGAAGCCGCAAAACTCCCAGCTCTGGTACAAAACCGTCAACGACTGGGTCGACCAGTGGACAAGTGCAGCTCCCAGCCACTAGCTTCTAGCTGCCAGCAGGTGCACGCGGCAGCCGTTTGTAGTACATTCCTTTATTTTGTAGTACAGTGACAGCATGACGACCACCGTGCAAGCCCGATTGGACGAGGAGACGCAGGCAGCGCTGGACCGGCTGGTGCAGCAGCGCGGGATGAAAACGTCAGACGCGGTGCGCGAGGGCATTCGCCTGTTGGATAAACACCATGCCCCGCCAGCTCGACCCAGGCTGATTGGGATCGGCAAGTTTGACAGTGGCATTGCCGATCTTGCGACGAACAAGAAACACATGGAAGGCTTCGGCCAGAAAAGTATGGGCAAGGGCTGGCGGCCTCCGAAAGATCGTGCCAGGTGACGCCCATTCTGGTGGACACCGGCTTCCTGGTAGCGCTCTATGACAAACGCGAGCCCATGCACAGGCGCTGCCTTCGGATCTACGATTCACTGGACCAACCTCTTGTCACATGCGAAGCGGTTGTGAGCGAGGCGTTGCACCTGCTTCGCCATGCGCAGGCTGCGGCGGATGGCATTCTGGCCAGCATCGATCGGAAGATTCTTGAGGTTCCTTTTGTGCTAGCGGAAAGCGCGGGAACCGTGAAGGCGCTGATGGAAAAGTATCGGGATATTCCGGCGGACTTTGCGGACGCTTGCCTTATAGCCATGGCCGACCAACTCGGCACGGGCGATATTCTCACGCTCGACAGCGACTTTGCCCATTACCGCTGGCGGCGTAACAGGCCCTTTCGTTTGCTCGTTCCATTGGATGAAAAACGATGACCTTCAGACACCAGAAGAAGCCGCGCGCGTTTCTCAATGAGGCGGGGCTGCACGACTACGCGGTCAAATCGCTGGGCCGCGCCATGCGCTCTGAGGCCGATCTCCGCCGCCTCATGCGTCAGCGCGTGGAGCCGGGTGAGCAGGGCGTGGCCATCGTCGATGCAGTCGTTGCCCGGCTTAAAGAGTATGGATATCTGAACGATCAGTCCTTTGCCGAGACTTATGCCCGTCTGCGCCAGGAGAACGAGAAGCTCGGCGTCCGCCGTGTCCGCCAGGATCTGAAGCAGAAGGGCGTCAACACCGAGCTGGTGGAGCAAACCCTCGACGCACGCTACGGCAGCACAAACGAGGAAGCGCTGGCCCGCGAGCACCTTGAGCGCAAACGCATCCGCAAGCCTGAGAACCAGAAGGAGACTGCGCGCGTCATGCGGCGGCTGGTCGCGGCCGGCTTCTCCACCGGCGTCATCTACAAAATCCTGCGCCAGTGGGACGTGCCCGACGAGGATCTTGCCGTGCTCGACAACCTTGGCGACGATCCCCACGAAGAGTAACGTTCCAGGTCAGGGCAATTCCTGCTGGAATCGGCGCATCTCCGCTCCCCTATCCCTCCCCGCGCCAATTACACTTGAGTGAGATATGCAACCCCGCACAGGTAACGAGATTCGCGAGCAGTTTCTGCGCTTTTTTGAGTCGAAGGGGCAC
>CAYZVG010000093.1:0-9546 GCA_964481595.1 uncultured Occallatibacter sp.
GAGGGCATAATTACGGGCAATGAAGACGGTCCTATCGAGGGGCTGAAGCTGGCGGCGATTCAGGAGCCGATTACCTATCTGCTGTACCCGGCGCGATGGTTCCCGACCACCGGCTACCTTACCGACCGGTTTACGGCGGAGATGCACATTCGCGTGCCGCAGGGGATGAGGGTTTTCGCAAGCGGGGCGAAGGAAGCGTCAAAACCGGTTACGCTGGCGAACGGCAAGCCGGGCGACGAATACGACTTTAGCTGGGACAAGCCGGGGTTCCCTGGAACGGTGATTGCGGGCCGGTTTGTGGGGCCGGTGAGTGCAGGCGCGGGCAACGTGAAGGTGTACCTGACGGTGAGCCACCAGGCGCAGGCCAACCAACTGGCGCAGACAGCCACCAAGGAATACGACTTTTTTACCGACAGCTTTGGCGATGCAGAGAGCAGCCGGCTGAACGTGCTCGAGCTGCCCGACGATACGCTGCCGGCAGTGTGGGCGCCTGAGTTGGCGGCGATTCCGGGTTCACGGGTGGGCGACAAGAGCGGCGTGCGGCTGCTGGCCAACACCATTGCCCACCAGTGGTGGGGCAGCGAAGTAAGCCCGCGCACACTGAACGACGCATGGATCACGAACGGCATGGCGCGCTATGGCGAGCTGATGTATCTGCAGGAAGAGAGCGGTCGCGGCGCTCTGCTGACGGCGCTTGAGGACATTGAAGCCGGAGCGCTGGCCTATGACACGATTCCGCTGTCGACCTCCGGCCGCCTGCAGCCCACTTCGCCGGAGTTCCAATCGATGACGCTGGAAAAAGGCGCGCTGGTATTTCACATGCTGCGCGGGGAGATTGGAGACAAGGCATTTTTGGCCACGCTCAAAGGAACGCTCAGCCAGTACGCCGACAAACCGCTGCGCAGCGAGGACATTGAAAAGGTGGCCGAGGCGCAGAGCCAGCAGGAGCTGACGCCTTTCTTTGCGCAGTGGATCGACGGCACTGGCGCGCCGCGATTTACAGACAAGTACGCGGTGTACCGGCTTGGGAACAACAAGGGATTCAGGACGATCGGGGAGATCCAGCAGGATCTGGATCTGTTCCGTATGCCGGTTGAACTGCGCATTGAGACCGACGGCAAAACGGAGAACCAGAAGGTGGAAGTGGTGGGCACCGACACGCAATACGTGGTGGACACCTTTGGGCGGCCACGGAAGATCACCATCGACCCTGACTCGTGGGTGCTAAAGTCGACGCCGGACCTTCAAGTGCGAATCGCAATTCTGAAGGGACAGCAGTTGGTGGCGCAAGGCGACCTGCAGGGAGCATTGGACCAATACAAGAAGGCCCTGGATGCGAATTCGCAGAGCTCGCTGGCCAACTACCGCATTGGCGAGGTGCTGTTTACGCAGCGCAACTACCAGGCCAGCGTGAACTCCTATCGCGACGCGCTGCGCGGAGACGATGAGCCGCGCTGGACGGAGGTCTGGAGCCACATCCAGATTGGCAAGATCTTTGACATTACCGGCCAGCGCGACCGCGCGGTGAACGAGTACCGGCTGGCGATCCAGACCAACGACAACACGCAGGGAGCGCTGAATGAAGCGCGGCTATATCTGCAGAAGCCCTATAAGCAGGCGGAAGAGTAGCCGGCCGGACGCCGCGCGAGTTTTACGCGGCAGAGGTTGGACTATGCCCATAAAAAACAACGGCCAGCCCGAGATTGGGCTGGCTGTCTAGTTTCTGCGGGACGGAGTTTTGGGCTACTTTTGTCCCAGCGAAAGCACTACCAGATCCACCCTGGCCAATCCGTTATGAGCCATGGCCAGCCTTTGCGCGGCTTCGTACGAGAGGTCGATAATGCGGCCTTCTTCGACGAGATCGCCACGATCGGTGATCTTGACGACGACCGAACGGTGGTTGGAGTGGTTGATGACCTTCACGAGAGAACCAAAAGGCAAAGTGGGGTGGCAGGCGGTGAGGGCGTGCATGTTAAACCGCTCTCCGCTAGCCGTTTTGCGTCCATTGAAAACGCCGCCGTACCAGGAGGCGATTCCATGGAGCTTATCTCCCCTTTTAATTGCGGCCTGCTGGGCTTTGATTTCATCCTGCTGGGCCTTGAATGCTTCTTCCTGCGCCTGGATGGAATCCGGAGATTGTGAAGTCCCCGGGGACGCTGCCGTCAAAGAAACGACGGGACGGGAAAGACGCGCATCCGCAAGTACTGTCCGCGCGGTGAGAGTGACCACCGCGGCAGCCAGCACAACTGATGAACCACCTGCCAAGAGCCAGATGGCCATGGGCGACTTCAGGTTCATAGTGCGTGGTTTCCGTTTCATGAGCATTTGTCCATTTTACCAAGTTGACACTGGTTTATGGCCATTAGTGGCAAATTCGATACGGTACTTGAGAGAGTTTGGAAGGGGTACTTTCTGTTGAAAAGATGCGAGTTCCAGACACAGCCCGGGTAAACTGTTGCACCCCGTCGGGTTATGTGCGGATACCAAATTACGGTTCGAGAACCAGGCCCCCAGGCTCGGCAATCATTTCCTGTTTTGGCAATCCCTTGGCCGGATCAGAATGCGAAGAAAAGACGAAACTATGGGTGGAGTCTGGCCGAGGGAGATGAATCGGAAACACCCATGCGCAACTGCGGCTCATTTCCAGCAACTCGCGCATTACTTTCGAAGCATTGCACCAATCGCCGGCAGACGTATTCTGCGCGAGCGAAATTCTTGTGGAAATATCTGAATTCATCATTTCCCTCCCTGGTGGGTAGGCCAGCGGTATTCCCCAGAATGCCGCGGCGCCAAGTCTCTGATCGCGTACCAGCGGTAATTAGCAATGTCTAAAGCATTGATTCTTGGACTGAAAACGGCAATACACAATTTGTGGTTTTTTGCGTGCCCACAAAGGCACCTCTGATTGATTCAGAGGTAACCTTGCGGTAATCTGCGCCGGCAGCTTTGACGGCTGGGTTTGGCTGCAGGCCCAGGTTGCACGATTGGGGTTTTGCAGAATAAATCCGGCTCTTTTGATAGTGTGCGGAGTGGGCATTTCGTTGCACAGGGCGTCGATTAAATACGTCGGCCATGGCGCAAGAATGACGCCCGTGCCATCTATTTCAATCACTTAGACAATTACAATTTTTCGGTTTGGCCTGCGGAGAAGGCGTTCTTAAGACCGCGCGGGCGAGGGGTGAGCTATGCAAACGAGCCAGGCGGGACTGAATCTGATCAAGCGATGCGAGGGCTTTCGCAGCCACGCGTACAAGGACGTGAACGGGAACTGGACCATCGGATATGGGCATCGGCTGAAAGGGACCGAGTGGTTTCCCGAGGGGGTAAACCAGACCTTTGCGACCAAGCTGCTGGCGGACGATGTGCAAACCGCCGAACAGGCTGTGGAGCGGCTGGTAAAGGTAGCGCTGACGCAGGGCCAGTTCGATGCGCTGGTGGACTTTTGCTACAACCTTGGGGCGGGACGGCTGGCCAGCTCAACTCTGCTGAAGGTGCTGAATGACGGACGTTACGCGGATGCGGCGCAACAGCTGCTGCAGTGGGACGTGGCCGCCGGCACGGAGAATGCCGGCCTGAAGGCTAGGCGCGAGGCAGAGATTGCGCTCTGGAACGAGGAAGCGCCGGTTCTGCCAGCGGCGGGAAAGACGGCGTGAGGAGGCTTTCAGATTGAGCGTTCGGCGACGGCCAGCGATTCGCCGGGCTTCAGATAGCCTTTGCGCCGAAACCAGTCTTCCATTGCGGATTGGAGACGGCCGATGGGGACGCGGCTGCCAGCCTCGATGAGTCCATCGGCGACAGGCAGGGTGTCGTCGAAGACGGAATCGTTGGTGAAGTTACGCATGGCGAAGTTGTCGATCCAGGCGATGGGACAGGCGTGGCGAACGCCTGCCGCGTCAATGCGCTCGATCATGATTCGCCGAAGAAACATGACTCCACTTTAATTGAGAGTTGCGCGGGGCGAGAGACTTAGAAGCGCGCATGAGAAGGGCACCGGCTATTTGGCCTGCTGAACTACCCTCGCGCCCTTTTGCTGCTGGGTTTCGACGTTGAAGCGCTTGTAGTCGTAGTCCTTCTCAAGGGCATGAACGCGCATGTTCTTGACCAGCAGCACGCGCGCCTGGACGGTAGCTTCACCGCCGGTGGGCAGCCAGAGACCTTCATTGACGGGGGCTTGATCGAGGCGAAAGTACGAGCCTTTCTGGATGGTGGCGAACAGCCCGGCAGCGACGCGGAAGTTGTCGATGAAGCTGACTTCGAGATGGGCGACCTGGCGGTCGGCTTCGTCGATCCAGATGGTTCCCTGGAGCTTTTTGGATGCGTCCTCGATAAGGCCGTGGGTTTTGGCGTCTTTGCGGCCGACGAAGTCAAAGACGATGGCCGGGCGGCCGCGATACATCTCACGGCGCGGATTGCGCACATCCATGATTTCAAGCACGCGGCTTATGCTGACAACCTGCCCGTCGAGTGGCTGATCGGACGGCATCTTTTCTGCCTTCTCAACGAGCTTGGTGACGTGCTCGGTCTCCTTGTCGAGATCGTGGCCTGCGAGCGGATTGCCGTTCTTCTTCACCGTGCGCTCGATTGCGTGGCCGTTGACGAAGAAGTCTTCGCACTCCTGGGTCTCGGTTTGGATGACTTTTCCGTTGGCGTCGATGGTCTGAATAGTATGCAGGGCGGTGTAGGTGTAGTTTTCGCGGACCTTATCAAGCTGCCGCTGGTGCTCGTGGGCCTGATTCAGGAGCTGGCGGATATCGGGCAGGGGCGCGCTGGCGGGTTGCTGGGCAGTCAGCATCACGCCAAGCAGGAGGTTCGCGAGAAGGACGATCGGTTTGCCGTGCATCCTGTGCGCACCTCGAAGGAGAGGGTTGGGCAAAAACCGCTGCTGCGGTGGTTGATAATTACGACCGAATGCTGCCATGAAGCACAACGTTATGCTACTACCTGGATCAGTTCCGGCACACACTTATGCGTCTCCCCCCAATTGATGTCTTTTGCCGTCAGAGTGCAGTTTGCTCTGGATTGAAAGAGCGGTTGCCTGCTAACCAGGGGCAGCTCAACTGGTAACTTGCGCGCTGAAAAAATCAATCGCATGTTAGAACTTCTTGATAGACTGAATTCCAAATCCATGAAGAAATCTGCTGCGGTATTGCTTTTTGTGGCTATGCTGGCGGGCACAGCCCGTGCCAGTGCACCCCAATGGGTAGAGGTTCGTAGCCCCCATTTCACCGTTGTCTCCGATGCAAACGAAAAGCAGGGCCGCCACATCCTCGACCAGCTTGAGCGAATGCGCTGGGTATTCCAAACCCTCTTCCCTAAAGTGAATGTGGATCCGGCCGAACCAATCCTGGTTTTCGGTGCAAAGAATAGCAAGACGTTCCAAGCCTTTGAGCCGGCGCCTTATTTGGCAAAGGGACAGTTGAACCTGGCCGGCTACTTTCTGCGAACCCAAGATCACAATTACGTCCTTCTGCGGCTCGATGCCGAAAACGAACAGCATCCATTTGCCACCATCTACCACGAATACACGCACCTGCAATTCAGGGGCGCGGCAGAGTGGATGCCACTCTGGTTGAACGAGGGTATCGCGGAGTTTTTTCAGAACACTGAAGTTCGCGACAAGGATTTACTTGTTGGGGAGCCCGATGCCGCCAACATCCTCTACTTGCGCCAGCAGCGTCTGATTCCACTACCAATCCTGTTCAAAGTGGATGCTAGTTCGCCCTACTACCATGACGAAGAGAAGGGATCTGTCTTTTACGCCGAATCGTGGGCACTCACGCACTATCTTCAAGTGACCGACCGCCAAAAAGGAACGCATAAGTTTCTGGACTATCTCCAACTGGTGAGCCAGCACGAAGATCCTGTAACTGCTGCTGAAAAAGCCTTCGGCGACTTGAAACAGCTCCAATCATTCCTTGAGGGCTATATCGAGATGGGCGATTACAAGCAGTTTCTCCTCAATAGCGCTGCCGCACCCATCGACGAATCCTCTTACACTGCACGCTCTCTAACGCAAATCGATGCAGATGCCTTTCGAGCCGCGATCCTGGCCAACGTGCAGCGTGAAAAAGAGGCGCGCGACCTAATTGCGTCCATTCTCAAAGCCGATCCTAACAACGTGTCTGCCCGCGAGACCATGGGAGAAATCGAACACAAAGCAGGCAACCTTGACGCGGCACGCACTTGGTTTGGAGAGGCAGCCAAGCTCGACCCGAAGAACTGTCTCGCCAATTACTACTATGCTTCGATTTCTATGGAGTATGGCCACTTTGACGATGCAGCGATCGAACCCAGTCTTCGGGCGGCGATTCAGAGCAATCCCAGCTTCGCACCCGCGTATGAGCGTCTTGCCTCTTACCTGGGCATGCGCCACAAAAACATAGACGAGGCATTGTCGCTGATTACGACCGCTGTCCAACTCGACCCGGACAACTATTATTTTCGCCTGAACGCTGCCAACGTACTCGAGGAGATGGGCGACTATAAGAATGCCATCGCTGTAGCTGGAACCGCGATCAAGGTGGCCCACAATCCGCAGCAGGCGTCACAAGCACAAAGTCAGATCGACCGAATAAAGCAAAACCAGCAGAGCCGGGCTCGGTTTGAACAGCAACAACGGGAGTACTCCTCGCAGCAAACCCAGGCGGGCACGCAAACCGCGGGTGAGGGTGTAACAGCGATGGGAACACCGAAACATCCAGCCGAGGCAAATGGCCCGAAACACATGATCGTGGGCGTCATTCATGGCGTTACATGTGGGTATCCGTCGGTTCTGGAAATGCGAGTAGTGGCCGCGGGCAAGACATACAATCTCTATAACAATGACTACTTTAAGATCGATCTCACGGTATCGGGGTTCACTCCCAGTGGCTCGATAGACCCCTGCTCGGATTTTGATGGGTTCAAAGCGAGCGTGCAATATGCCGAGTCTTCCGATAAGACGGTTGACGGTAAGGTATTCGCTATTGAGTTGCGCAAGTAGTTTTCAAAACATACACGGCACAACGAGGCGTCCGTTGCGGGGAACGCCTGGTCGATTGGTTGCTCAATGGAGCAGTGCGCGGGGTTTCCGAGTTCCCGTGGCGTGACTGCCGGGCGGTGAGTTGCAGCGTGACAGACATCCTCACGCGCCTTCAGCGTTGGTGGCCTTTTTACGGAAGTGAAACCGGGGGCAACCTCTGGCCACACTATGCTGTATGGTAAGACTTCAGCGTTGGGCCGGGAAAAAAGCGGTCACCAACGACCACAGTCGAAGGACTGCCTACCAAGGAGAAAACTATGGGATTGCTTATTCAGTGGATATTGAGCGCGATTGCGCTGCTTCTGGTGTCGAGGATCGTTCCTGGATTTCACGTGATGGGGCTGCTGCCCGCGCTGATTGCGTCGGTGGTGATTGGACTGCTGAATGCGACGGTGGGATTCGTGCTGAAGATTGTGACGTTTCCGCTGAGCATTCTGACGCTGGGGATATTTCTGCTGGTCATCAACGGGGCAATGATTCTGTTGGCGTCGGCGTTTGTGCCTGGGTTTCACGTGAGCGGATTTGTGCCGGCGTTCTGGGGCGCGGTAGTTCTGGCGCTGCTGGGCATGATTATCAAGGCGATCGTGCGGGACGTACGGGAAGCGTGAGACGCGTAAGACAGCGGGGGAGATGCTCGCCGGGGTGTGTCATACCGGCGAGCCGCGTCTTACTGCTGAGTGTGGGCGATTCCGCTTACCGATTGATGGAATTGCTGGATTTAGTTGGTTTGAGAGATTAGCCGCATCATTCACGGCTGAGGCTTGCTCAGAAATTCTGAAAATGCATTTGTAAGATCCGCCTCGATGCGTCCCCACTCGGATCGCGGAGCATTCCGGGCCTCCTTGGACAGATTCACGATAGACTTTAGAGTTTCCGGCGGTTCGGAGAGCTTGCAAAGATGGATGCGAATATACGTGGCCTCGTCAAACACGTTCGATCCTCCGTCGAGTACTCTGCGAGCACTTTGGACTGCGAGAGTTAAACGAGCTCCCTCCATTGAAATCGGAGCGTCGACGCCCATTTCGCGAAAAGCAGAATCGATCTGTTCAGCTCTGATGTCATCTGCTTGAATGTCACTGCTTACCTGGTCAGCAAACCCTGCGAGCCGCCGCAATGCAGGCCCGTATATCCCTCTTCGAGAGCGTCGGCTGCGATTTGTGGCAGCCTCCAATACTGCAGATCGCCAAAATAGTACTCAATCGCAACTTTCTTCGTGTCCTGGCGCATTATCTTGAAAGCCTCATCGTCGAGGATAAACCGGAAGTCGTGGCTGTGTGGTCGCCTGCCGCAGAGTTCTGAACTTCCGCGCCAGGAAGGCTGTCAGGGGACGGTGTAAGGCTGTGTGTATCCCGTGTCTTAGCGGGCGACGGTGACGGAGGGCTGCGCGGAGATGTTGTGACCGGCTTGTGCGCTTGGCTGCTGCTGAAGAGCGGGTGAAACACGCGCGACGACCTTCTTTGCCGGACTTACCGGAACCAACTGGGTTGCGCTGGCGGTGTGGGCCACATCCGCGGGATGTACGACGACAGGCCCGTTGATGAGTTGCGGGGTGCGCATTGCGCCGGCATTTGAAAATCCGCTGCCCTGCGCTGTGTGCGGCATGGCTGGATGGGGCATGATGGCGGCCTTGCCTGCTTGCGCGGGTTGCACATGCGTGTAGATACCCCATCCGCCACCGGCGACGACAAAGACGATTGCGGCGGCAGCGGCGGCGCGCATCCATTCGGAGGCGGGCCTGTGCGGCGCGGGAAAGCTGAGGATGCGGGCAGAGCGGGGATGCGCTGCAAGTGCCGCATAGACGCGGTCTTCGAGTCCAGAGGGAGCGGGAAGCCGGGCGATGAGACGCAAGGTTGCTTCGGCGGTGTCTTGCTGACGGGCAATATTTATTGGGTTCGCCGTGCTCGCCGGGCCGACGGAAACTGACGGGGAGTTGGGACCAAAGGTGCGGTGAGAGTCAGAGTTCATTTGGGACTCCTGGAATGATTGAGCAGCTCGGCCATGAGATTGCGCGCGCGAAAAAGGCGGGAGCGGACGCTGGACTCGGTGATGCCGAGGACGGCTGCAGTCTCAACGCTCGATAACTCCTCAAAGGCCGAAAGCATCAATACGTCTCGCTCCTTCTGCGGGAGCGTTTCAACACAGGCAAGCACGTGGGCGTGGTGCTCGGCGGCAGAGGCCAACTGCTCGGCACTGAGTCCGGCACTGGGCAGCACGCGCGCTAGTTCGGCTACGTCGTCGGTTTCAGGACGGGTTTTGGAGCGGCGCTTGCGGTCAAGCACGATGTTCCAGACGATACGGATGAGCCAGACGCGGCGGTCGCGGACCTGGTCGAGCGTGTCGCGATGGCGCAGGACGCGGATGAAAGCCTCCTGCACTGCATCTTCAGCATCGGAGGGATTGCGCAGAACGGAGTAGGCGACACGGTAAAGCGCGCCGGAGTACTGCTGAACCAGGGACGCAAGCTCAGTCTCTTCCGCCTGAGCGCAAGCCGCTTTGCCGACAGTACTGTTTGGAATCTCCATCCA
>CAYZVG010000094.1:0-9492 GCA_964481595.1 uncultured Occallatibacter sp.
CCGTTGCCCAGTCCGCGAAACAGCGTGTGCTCCTGCGGAATCAGGTGAATCAGCCCGCCGTGAAACACAAGAATGTCGAGCTGCCCGTCGTTATCGAAGTCGTAAACGCCCGAACCCCAGCTCACGTACTGTGCGTCCGTCTGCGAGATGCCGTTCGATGCGCCCTCGTCTTCAAAGCCAACTTTGACTGACGTTGCCGTCGCGTCCGCGGGAGTTCCAATGTTATGCAGAAACCGGTTATAACTGCCGTCGGTCACCCACAGATCCAGCGAGCCCCGGCCTTCAAAGTCCGCGGCCACCGGGCCCATTGACGAGGTGGCTTCGCCATTTTGCCCAAACGCCGAACCGCTTTCGTTGGCGATCTCTTCAAACGTTCCGTCATGCTTGTTGCGGAAGAGGAAGTTTTCTGTACGATCGTTGGCAACGTAGATATCGTCCCAGCCGTCGTTGTCGAAGTCCGCAGCAGTAACGCCCATCGTGCGGCCCACAAAGTCGCCAAGCCCGGACTCTTTCGTTACATCGGTAAACGTGCCGTCGCAGTTGTTGTGGAAGAGCATGTTGGTTTCGCCCGCGTAATCCAGCGGTCCCGGATAATTGTCCGCCGCGTAAAAGTTGCGGTACTTGGGATCGAACTTGACGTAGCGGCCCACAAACAAATCCGCGCAACCGTCTTTGTTGTAGTCCAGCCATGTGGAGCTGATGGCCCAGCCATCTACCTTGATGTGGGCCTTTTCCGTCACATCGGTAAAGTGGCCGTTGCCGTCGTTATGGTACAGAACGACCTTTCCGTATCCGGTCACCAGCAGATCTTCATTGCCATCGTTGTCGTAGTCTGCCGCTGCAACCGCAACCGAATACATATCGGGATTGAGACCGGCTTTATCCGTCACATCGGTAAAGTGGCCGTTGCCGTCGTTGCGATAAAGATGATTGTGCGGAAGCGGATCAGGCTTTTCCTTCAGCGGAAACGGATGCATCGAGTCGTCAAGCGGACGGCCGCTGACCACATAGAGCGAAGGCAGGCCGGAGTTGTTGTAGTCAAGCCACACGCAGCCTGCGCCAGTCCCTTCCAGCAGCGATCCGAGCTTGGCCGATCCGAAACTCTCTGTGAATCGAATGCCGGATTTTGCCGTTGCATCTTCAAAGCGAATTGTCGATGCTGGCGCAGCGACCGGCGCTGCCGCAGCCGTCGGAGCAGGTGTTGCGGCAGTCTGCGCACGCAAAGCGGGTTGCGCAAACGCGAGCGCGCCAAAAAGCGCAACAACCAAAGCAGTCCTCATCTCAATTGCCTCCATGTGCTTCGGCCCGCGTTGCCGCAATGATCTTTGCCACGCTCAAATCCACTGGATCGGTGGTCCGCAGAAGCACTGCCGGCACGCGATTTTCCGGAGCGCGCTCCGGTCCCGCATGGCAGCCGACGCAATAGCGCTGCTCGCCGCGCCGAATCCAGAACCAGCCCTGCTCCTGTTTGAGAACTACTCCCTTTTGATCGAGCAACGCAAACCGGATGGGCTTGTCGGCGGGAACTTTTACGAAGAACGATCCATCGTTCTCAACTGGCGCAGTGCCCATCGCCGTTACGTGGCCCGCTGCATCCTGCGCCTCAAGCCGCACTGTTGCGGGCGTGCCTTTCAATGCGCCGTCGCGCGAGACGCGTGCATCCAGCATCAGCAGATTTGCGTAATCCCATGGATGCAGGCCCGAGGGATGCCGATTGGGCCGCGTGCGCGTAGCCACCAGCACCGGCTCAACCAGATCTTCGCCGCCAATGGCCAACACTGTTTCGAGCTTTGCGGCGGCCACCTTTGCAACTGACGCCGCGTTCCACATCTGGATGGAATAATGCGAGGCTGCCGCAGTGCGTGCGCTCACCAACCACGCGCCCGACGCAGTTTCGGCAATCGCACCATCGTAGGAGGCAGGCGGAGCGGCAACCGGCTCCTCATGCGCCAGCGCCGAACGGAACCGCGCCAGCGACGCACCATGCGTAAAGATCACGTCTCCCGACGCCAACTGCGTTCCACCCCAGCGCGCCCGTCCATGATCGCAGCGCACCGACTCCACTCCCGAGCCATCGGCATACACCAGATACAACTCCGGCGTTGCGCCTTTGCCGAGCGGGTATCCGGCTTCAAACAGGATACGTCCATCCTTCAGCACATCGGCGGGAAACGCATTCGTCTGCACGTATGTAAGTGGCAGCACGCCCGGCCCAGCTGTGGGATTCAAAGGCTGCCCAGCCATGGGGTGCCCATCCTCAGCCGATTGCACTTGGTAGCCCGCCGGTGTGCGCTCCGCCCAAATCATGCGCCCGCCCGGCAGATACATCGGGCGCTCCGCATCGGTGGCCGTCGTAATCACTTTGCGCACCGAGCGATCCTTGAGCGTGACTTCCCAAATCTGCCAGGGATCGGTGGCCGCCTGCTTGCCGGCAAACAGCACCGTCTGCGCATCGAACGAGACATTCGCGTCCGCTGTAGCCGCAAAGCCCGCCACCAGCGGCTCCGCTTTGCCGGCGTGAACCATCATCAACTGCGCGCCCTTTGGGAAGCGCTCCTGCCCATGCAACTCGGCCAGCGGCTGGTAAACCGGCGCAGCGGTCACAATAAAGTCGGGAGCGGATACACGCTCGGCATTGGGCGTAAGCCCGCTCACCGGCGACAGCAGCAATAGAACAGGAACGGAGCAACCCAACGCTCGGAACGGAAACCTCATCCAATGGCCCCCGCAAGTTGAAGGCCTGCAAGTGAGTCCTGCTGTTCCTTACATCGGTGCGCCGCGGCATCTTCGCGCAGCATTATTTCGCGCAATGCAATCCACGGATCGAGCGCTGTCATCATCGAATCGAATTCAGCAAAATTCAGCGACTGCTCGCCGTCGCTCCATGCCTTGTCTGGATTGGGATGCACTTCGACGATCATGCCATCTGCACCCGCGGCTACGCCAATGCGCGCCAGCGCCGGAACCAGATCGCGATGCCCGGCGGCGTGGCTTGGGTCGGCAATCACCGGCAGGTGCGCCACCTGCTTCAGCAGTGCAATGGCCGCCGCATCGAAGGTATTGCGCATCGCGGTCTCAAACGTGCGGATACCGCGCTCGCACAAAATTACGTTGGGATTGCCGCAGTCAAGAATCAACTGCGCCGAACGCAGCATATCGGCGACGGTGGCCACCATGCCGCGCTTCAACAGGATGGGACGCCCCGACCGCGCCGCCGCTTCAAGCAGCGTAAAATTTTCCATGCTGCGCGAGCCAATCTGCAGAATGTCAGCGTACTCGGCCACCAGCGCAACGTCGTGCTCCGACATCACTTCGGTCACAACGGCCAGGCCGGTCTCATGCCGCGCCTGCGCCAGCAGCTTCAGGCCTTCCAGGCCCAGGCCTTGAAATGCATAAGGAGAACTGCGGGGTTTGAATGCGCCTCCGCGCAGCACACGCGCGCCCTTTGCGCGCAGGTAGTGTGCGGTGGCCAGCAGTTGCGGCTCGCTCTCAACCGAGCAAGGGCCGGCCATGGTGACGAACTCGTCCCCGCCTATCGCGAAATCAAGCACCGGCACGATGGTTCGCTGGCGCTTAGCGCCACGCAAAACATCGGGGGTCTCGGCAAACCGTTCCTGCCAACTTTCACGCACCCCGTGCGCTCCAATCCGCCTC
This sequence comes from uncultured Occallatibacter sp., assembly GCA_964481595.1. Taxonomy (GTDB): domain Bacteria; phylum Acidobacteriota; class Terriglobia; order Terriglobales; family Acidobacteriaceae; genus Telmatobacter. Next base: position 3,655 of record CAYZVG010000094.1, read on the forward strand.
CGGATCAATTAGGGAAGGCTCAGTGTACTGCCGTGGATAGAGGTGCGCATCCACCGAAAGGTTGAGCCCTACAAGGCTTTGAATTGGCGTGTCTTATCTTGGTTCAAAGGTGCGTTAGCCCCGCGCCATGGGCGGCGGACGATAACCAAATGCCGCATCGACCGCTGCCGCAACGCCCAGCACCACCTCATCCTCAAACGGCCGCGCGGCAATCTGCACTCCGCACGGCAGCCCTTCAGGGGACTGGCCCACCGGAACCACCGCAGCCGGACAGGCCAGCGCATTGAACCATTGCGTGTAGCGCACCGCGTCAAGATAGTTCACTTGTTTGCCGTCGATCGTCCAGGTGCGCTCGTCGTGGCGAAACGCGGGAATAGCAGCAGCCGGGCACAGCAGCACCGGGAACTCTCTCATCTCGGCGAGAGTTTTTGCGCGCAGCAGGTCAAGCTCGGCCCACGCGTTGAGCAGCTCGGTCGCCGTGAGCGGACCGGCCGCCTCCGCAATCGAGAGAAACTCTTTGAAGATGGGGCTAATCCGATCGCGTCCGCGGCGCACCTCCGGCTCGTAGAACATCGCTCCGCACTGCACAAAAAATGTGCCCCACAACTTGCGCAGCGGCTCCAGAGTGCTCGGCCTGAATGGCTCTACGCGAAAGCCCGCGCCTCGAAGAGCCTCTGCGGCTGCGTTCACTGCGGCGCGCATCGCCGGCGTCACAGGAGTCAGACCATCGTCCTCAAAATACCCAATCGCATGTGCGCGCAACTCAGCCTCGCTCGGAGTTCTGAGCGCCACCGGCGGGCTCACCGGATCGAGCGGATCCTGCCCGCTCAGCGCCCGAAACATCAGCGCAACATCGCCCATGGTGCGCGCCATGGGTCCAATTGCGCCTAGAATCGCGAACGGGCCCACGCAGGGCGGCAGATGTCCTCGCCCCGGAATCCGTCCTGGCGTTGGTTTGAGCGAGCAGATGCCTGTAAAGTGAGCGGGCACGCGCACAGAGCCGCCGCTGTCGCTGCCCAACCCCGCCGCCGACATGCCCGCGGCAATCGCCGCAGACTCGCCTCCGCTCGATCCGCCCGGCGAGCGATCCAAATCCCATGGATTCTTCACGCGGCCATGCAGCAGGTTTGCCGTCTCGTAGGCCATCAGGAACTCAGGACAGTTGGTGGTTCCCAGAATCAACGCTCCCGCCGCGCGCAGCCGAGCCACCACGACTGCATCTTCGCTGGGAATTTCTCCCTCGTGCAGCAGGCTGCCGATCTCGCACTTATAGCCAGCGGTTGCAATCGAAGATTTAACCGTGACCGGCAGTCCATACAGCGCACCGCGCGGCTCGTGCGACTCGTCAAGCTGCCGCGCCTGCACGCGCACACGTTCCGTGTCAAAATCGGCAAACGCATTGAGCTGCGGATCGAGCCGCTCGATCTGCCGAATGTGTGCCTCAGCCAACTCCGCAATTGAAAGCTGGCGCGTCCGCACCAGCTCAAGTTGCTTGGCCGCGGGAGCCAGTACCAGATCGTTCACGGCTGCATCCCAGGCTGTGTTCCAGGCGCCTGCTGCGGCGCGTCCATCTCCGGCGGAACGGCCGGCGATGGCTGATAGTTGAACCGGTAAGAGCGAACCGGCTCGCCGCTATCGAAGCGGTCGTTCCAGTTCAACTGGTAGTCCACCATGCCCGCGTCGTCCGGCGTCTTCTCGCTGTCTGGATACGGATACGCGCTCATGCCGTGGAACGGCAGTTGCGACACAGTGAACGGCGACGCATCCCACCAGTCCATATCCTTCACGTAGCCGTTGGCGTAGAAGAAGTAATCGCGCTTCCAATGTGCGGGCAGAACGGGCAGCGCCGACGCGTCAAACTCCGCGGCAATCTCTTCGCCGCTTCCGTAGATCACGAACCGGTTGTCTACGCCCTTCAACAGCGGCGTCACGTCGCCCATGCGGGTGTAGCTGCCGCGTTCGCGCTGGAAGGGTCCGGTCAGGCTCACCAGGTTGTAGTCGTAGTTCAGGTCGCCGGGACTCGCGCCCTCAAGCTGCTTGGGATATCCGCGGAAGTGCAGCATGGCGCTGGCCAGCGGAATCTCCGTCGTCCGCGTCTCTGCGTCTGAGCCTTGACCTGATCCTTGATCAACGAGCACCTGGTCCCAGTAGATCTGCAGGTTCGTCATCAGCCGAATGCGCCGTGTGCCCGCCGGCAGTTTGCCCGTCAGGTCCACAACGATGGTCCGCTCCAGACCTGCCGGGAATCCCGCATCGCCGGGAATGCGCCGCCAGCTTCCATCGCTCAATTGCGCCTCAACATACGGCGGAATCTCTTTGAGCCCCGCCTGCCACGCGCCATAGAGCGAAGTCGCGCTGAAGTAATTCACGTAGCCGGTCATCAACAGCCGCAGCGGAGCGCCGGGCCTGGTCTCGCCCAGATCGAGCGTAAGCGCATGCAGGTTTGCGAATCCATCGTAAGGCAGCACTTTGAATCCGCTGGCAAAAACGTGATCGCGGCGGCTCAGCCGGGTCAGCACATCGCGGCCCTCGCCATCCCACGCGCCCACGGGCAGCCGCGTGTCTGCACTGGCCACAACGCGGCCCGAGGCAAACGGCGGATTGTCGAGGAACCGCTCCTCGGGATTCACTTCGACATTTTCCGGATGGTCAACGGCAACCATGCGCAACTGGTCGATGTAATTCACCTCTTCCATCGGCTCCATAAACCGCACACTGATGTTGTTCTTCACCAGCGCAACGTTCGCGCCGTCGATCTTGATCCACTCGCCGGGGTTGGGAATGTTGCGATGTGTGGGCGTAAACCAGTGCCCCACCACCGCCGCGCCAATCACGTCGGTCACAAACTTGTACTGGTGCCCATCCCACGCAAACAGCACCGGGCAGGAGCTGCCGCGCCGGTCGGCTTCCTTCATCGCAATCACCGGCTTCTGCGGCAGATCGATCTCGTCCTGCAGCACGCCCGTGGGCCACAGAATGCGCAGCAGATCGATGCCTGGTGCTGTGCCCAGTCCCACCAAAAGCTGCGGCGGAGCCTGCGTCTGGTAGCCCGATGCGCCGGCCAGCTCCCACTTCTGCCAAAGTCCGTTTGCAAACACCTCAACCTTTACGCCCAGCGCAGTCTTGTTGTCGGCCAGGCCCGTCAGGTCGAGACGCACAAAGTGATTCTTGTTTGCTCCAATGTTCGTGAGCAGCACCGGCGGAGCGTTCTCCTGGGTCACGATCAAATCCGGCGATCCATCGCCGTTCACGTCCGCCGCGATCAATCCGCGCGGCTTGGTGAGCTTCACCGCGTCGAGTCCCAGCGCGTGGCTCACATCTTCAAAACTGCCGTCGCCGCGATTGCGGAAGACGCGCACCTGCGCACCCTCCCTGGTCTCCACAATCGCCGCCAGGTCCACCCATCCGTCGTTGTCGATATCGACGGCAGTCACTCCCCATCCGCGCACGGCATTCTTCAGCGGCAGCTCAACGCGCTCAAAGCGGCGGCCTGTGCTATGCGGGTCCTCGACGTTGCGCCACAACGTGAGCCCAGGCGCGCCTGCGTGCGTTACGGCAATGTCCATCCAGCCGTCTTTGTTGTAGTCCAGCACCGCAATGCCCACTGTGCTCGGCAACTTGCCTTCTTCATAGAGCGGTTGCTTGGGGTACTCGCCCTCGCGCGGATTTACGTAGAGCAGCGGCGTGGGTCCATCGCCCGTCACCGCCAAATCCACCGCCCGATCGTTATTGAAATCGGTGAGAATCGCCGATGCCGTCGTGCCGCTGCCGCCCAAACCAGTCGGCACGGTCTGCTCGGTAAATGTGCCATCGCCGTTGTTGCGCCACAACACGTTCGACTCATCGACTGCCTTCAGCGGCGCTCCGGTCAACAACAGATCCAGATCGCCATCGTGGTCGTAATCAACAAAAGTGATGCCGGTGGGCCGATTGCGAGCCACAATGCCCGACGCCGCCGTTACATCCTTAAACTTTCCGTTGCCAAGATTGCGAAACAGAAGCACGCGGTCCTCAAGCGCCACGGCCAGGCCGTTCAGGCCATCGCCGTTAAAGTCGCCCACCGCGCAGGCCACGGCACGGCCACTCGCCGTCAATCCCGCGGCATCTGTATCCACATCATCAAAGCTGCCGCCGCCGCGATTGTGCAGCACGCGAATCGCATGTGCTCCCGCCTGCATCAGCACCAGATCCATGGTCCCGGAGCCGGTAACGTCCATCATGCACGCGCCGCCCGTCGAGGTAAATGCAGGCACCGCCGCCGCAACCATCGGCCGCGCCTCAAGCTTCACGGGAATCATGGAGCGCTGAATCGTCTCCGGCTCCTCGACTGTCGTCACAATCGAGTAGTGCCCCTGCTCACCATAAGCCAGCCCCAGCGGCGACGAAATTTTTGCGCTCTGCATGTGCTGAAAGCGCCTGAAGTGAGTGGCCGCCTCCGCCGTGTGCCCCGTTCTCTGCAGCGACTGTCCCAGCGCATACTCGGCCGAAGCGTGGAGCGGATCGATCTCCAGAGTCTTCCTGAAGATTGCAATGGCCGGCTCGTATTGCTTCATCTCTTTCAGGCATGCGCCCTCAAAATACCAGGAGTCCGCATCGCGCGGATCGAGCTTCTCCGCATGTTGAAAGCTGGCAACCGCGGCATCCAGTTCGTTGGCCGTATGTTGCGTGAGCCCCATGTTGTACCAGGCCTGCGCATTGTTCGGGTCAAGAGCAATCGCCTCGTTCAGCGCCTTCTTGGCCTGGTCAAGCTTCTGCTGGGCCAGCAGCGCAATGCCATCGTTGATCGCTGCTTGAGCCAGCGTGGGGTCTCTCTTGAAGGCCTGTGCAAACGCGTCGGCAGCGCGCTCGGTAAACTGCTGGCCCATCAGAGCAGCGCCGCGATTGTTCAACCGGATCGCCTCCGCGTCATAGCGCTTTTGCGTCGCGCTCATTGCAGGCATTGCTGCCAAAAACGCCAATACCCAAACTCTGGCAACTCTCATCATTCTCAAGCTCACGATTGCAACTCTCCCTGCACGCCTTCAAAGTATCCAGTGTACGCGAGCGCGCAAAGGGGTTAAAAGCCGCCGCCGCAACTCGCTTCAGCAGCATCAAAGCCTGCCGCGATTTATACTTCATGCTGTGAATCCGTCTCTTGAAGCAATCGACTGGCAAGGCTTTCTGGCGCGTCCCGCCATTTCGTCTCCGTCGCCAGAGATGCTCCAGGACGCTCTCAGCCAGCCGATCCTCATCACCGGGGCAGGCGGCTCCATCGGCTCCGCACTTGCTATGCGGCTGGCGCAATTCGCCGCTCCCCGTCTCATTCTGCTTGAAGCCGCGGAGAACAGCCTCTTTCATCTCGAGCGCGCGTTGGCCCGCGCGCCGCACTCGGATGCCGCAGGGCAGGCAACCTTCGTCCTCGGCAATGCGGGCGACCGCGCCACGCTCGACGATCTCTTCACCGCCCATCGTCCGCGTCTTGTCTTCCATGCCGCCGCGCACAAGCACGTTCCTCTGCTTGAGCAGCAAGCCTTCGCGGCCATCGGCAATAACATCTTTGCGACTGAAACACTCGTCGCCGTTGCAGCAGCGCACAGCGCGCGCGTCGTGCTGGTTTCTACCGATAAAGCAGTCGAGCCGGCCTCGGTTATGGGCGCAACCAAGAGGGTAGCCGAGCGCATCGTTTTGCGCGGCGGCGGAACGGCGCTGCGCCTGGGCAACGTGCTGGCCTCGAGCGGCAGCGTGGCTGAAGTCTTCGCGCAACAGATTGCGCAGGGCGGCCCGATGACCGTCACCGACGCTGAAGCGCGGCGCTACTTTCTCACCAAAGATGAAGCCGTGAATCTGCTTCTGTTTGCA
>CAYZVG010000095.1:0-9481 GCA_964481595.1 uncultured Occallatibacter sp.
TAAACTGCGCTACAGCAAGATCATCCTGATGACAGACGCCGACGTGGACGGATCGCATATCCGCACCCTGCTGCTGACCTTCTTCTTCCGTCACATGCAGGAGTTGATCAAGCGCAACAACGTGTACATCGCGCAGCCGCCGTTGTATTCCATCCGCAAGGGCAAGACGCAGCAGTACATCAAGGACGACCGCGAATTCGTGAAGGTCATGGTGAAGCGCGCCTCGGAAGGCATGATGGTTCGTTACGGCGAGGGCGCGGCCCGGCTGGATGGCGCCGAACTGGCGCGCTTTATGACCACGCTGAACGAGTACCTGGGCTTTTCCGACAAGGTCACCAAACGCCTGCGCGACGAGACCGTGACGGCCTTGCTGCCCAAGATCGGCATTGAACCCAAGAAGGCCGAGTTTGTGGGCGAAGACCATAAACCGCCGCGCAAGCTGCTGGAGCTGGAAAAACAACTCAAGGGAATCGCCAAGGACCGGCAGTTCAAGGCGGTGGCGCCGCCGCGCTTCGATGAGGAGCACGATCTGTGGGAAGTGGCCTTCGTGAACTCGCAGGGCGCCGAGCACGTAATCAACTGGGAGCTGGTCACCAGCGCCGAATACCGGCAGATGATGGCCAAGTACAACCTGATCAGCAAATATCTGGAACCGCCCTTCATGGTGGAGTTCCGGCAACAGGAAAAAGTTGCGGCCGCCAAGGAGACCGAGGACGAACTGAGCGACACGGAAAAGGCGGAAATCGAAAAAGCGGAAAAGAAAACCTCGAAGTCCGGGCGCCGGGTGCGGGCCGGCGAGCCCGAAGTGGTGGAAAAGACCACGCCGCGCGACTTGTTCGAATATGTCTTGAATGAAGGCAAGAAGGACTACATCGTGCAGCGCTACAAAGGCCTGGGCGAAATGTCGGCCGAGCAGCTCTGGCAGACCACCATGGATCCCGAGCGGCGCACCCTGCTATCGGTGAGACTGGAAGACATTGCCGAAACCGAAACCATCTTCACCACGCTGATGGGCGAAGACGTCGAGGCGCGCCGTAAGTTTATCGAAGAGAACGCGCTCGACGTGAAGAATCTGGATATTTAGCGGATCGCAATTTGTAGTTGGGGGTTAGAAACCAGGGAGGGCGGCTTGCGGGCCGCCCTTTTCTGTTTGCGGGAGCAACCAAAGCACGCCACTTCCGCATAGAGCAGAGGCCAACCGCCCTGTCAGGGCGTGGGTGTGGGAGTGGGGGACGGCGTGATAAGCGTCATCGTGACCGTTCCCGAGGTCAACTGACAGCTGCTGCCGCCCGCGGTATTGCTGGCCGAATAGGTGCCCTGAACCGTGCTTCCGGTGAACGTACCATGAATGGCCAGCACGCAGCCGCTGGTGGTGTCACTCGTACTAGCATCCGTCATAGTAAGGGCGAGGCTTGAGCCGGAAATCGAACCGCTGCCCGACTCGCTGGGAAACGTGATGTAACTGCCCAGTTGGATAGGCGGGAGCGGTGTTGTCGTTGTCGTCGTCGTTATTGCTGGCATCCAAGGCGAAATGGTCAGTCCCGGTCCACTCTGCGCGATATTTACCGAAAAGGCGGTATATAAAAGGTTGCTGGCTCCGTTCAGATCGCCCAAATCGAACGCTGGATTTGCCGAATAACTGATTTGGACACTCCAGAGGCCACTAAGATCCGCAATCGCCGCGGGCTTGGATACCCCGCCACATCCCCCCAGCAGCAACGCGGCAACCGCAAGCAGCAGCATCTGCGCACGCTTCATTTCCGTAACCTTTCCCTCAGCGAATCAGGCGAGTGGGGCTGTCCAGATCGCTATCGATGGTCTGCGCGGCGACCAGCGTACGGTCGCCTGCGGCAAACGATTCCAGTTGGAATTTCCTTTTTCAGGAAGAATTCAACCGAATCATACCAATTCTCAAAGGCTTTGCAAGCCGGGTGCCCAGCTTTTGTTCTTGTATGACCTAAAATGCGGGGTGCCCCATCCTTGCCGCCAAGCGGGGATTTCTGGTGAGGTCTTGATGCGACAGGTCGGCGGCAAGGGTGGGACGGAAAGAAGCACGCACCACCATTCCGGGATTCTCGAATCCCGCAAATATCTCAGGTGCTGGTCCTACCTCACCGGCAAGAACGAACCCATGGGTTGGGCATGCATGGTACATCCCAGACTTGTGCCGATCACATCTTCCTGGGTCCAAAGGCTAACGAGGCGCAAAAGTGGGCCACACATTGCCTTGGTCGATCCAGAAACAGGGCCTGGCGCACCCCGGGAAAAAGAAAGGGGGGAACTGTGGCCTTTCTGCAGCTATTTCGAGCGTATTTATACCGAATACAATTCGCCGCGAGTATACTTGGCGCGGAGTCTTTCGCTCAGTCGCTTCACTTTCATCTGGCCGTCTTGTGCGGCGCGTGTAGGGATGAACCATGATTGCTCGCCTCTTCATTTTGCCCACGTTGTTGTGCGCCGCGATGCTGTTGGCGCAGCAGTCTAATCCGATTTCCAGTGTCTCTGCCCCCGTTGACCCAATTGCTGGATCGATCGATCTTCCCAACGGCTCGCATGCACAATACACCTATTTCTTTGATCACAATGCGCTCGCGGACGGAGTCATAGTGGGAGAGTTTCTCTTGGCGATTACGGATTCAGGGAACTTGCTTAGACTCAATGCAGACAGCCTGGAAATGACCGGCCAGACAATCGTGCCCGGCAGCGCCCGCTCTATTGCTGCCGAGTCGAAAGACAGCGCGCTCATTGGCACTCTCGATGGCCATGTCTATCGAGCCCGCGCTCAATCTCTTCAGCTGGAGGCGGTAGCCTCTACGTCAGGAAGCATCGTTTGGCTAAGTACCGGACTGTCATCGAGCAATCCCGGCGGTCGAATCGTATTTGTAGTAGACCGTTCGCCGGATGTTCGGCCATGGCCGGGAGAGCGCGATAAAGCATTCCAAACGAGAGCGCGCGCTGCGGCTCTGCGAGTAGCCAATGCCTATGCCGTCGAGGTCTTCGAAAACGGCCGCCTGCGAGAGCTGCCTTTCCCAAAGCTCCGCCTCTTCACCATTCCTGGGCACTATTTGCTGGATTCACACGATCGCCTCTGGATGGGGGCCGATAACGGTGAATGGGGCGGGATGTGCTACTTCATGGACCTCCGAAATGGAGCAGTGCAGACGCTGAAGGAGAATATTAATGGAGTTCTCGGCTTCTTCTTCGCGCGGCAGGGGCGCACGATTGTCTACGGCGGATTTGAGCACATGGGGATGTATGAGGGCTACATTGCTGAAGTGAAGACTGACGGTATCAGCAACATTGCAAACTTCGAACACAACGGTTGGGAGCGGCCCTCTTCCGATGGGCATATTCCTGAGGCAGTTCAAAAAGCCGTCAGAGAAGCAGCGGAGCGCAGTGCAAGGGAGAACAAAGACAAGCCCAATGGCCCAATTGATCTTATTAAGGCCGACTCGACTGGAGGCTATTGGGTCGTTTCGGAACAGGTGCTGTTTCATGCAGATGAGGAGTTCAAGGTCTGGCGAAGGATCACGGATTTAGGCGGTAGGTGGATCGGCGGGCGGCGTTTTTCCGTGGGCAGTACTCCGACCATCAACGAGCTGATCGAAGGCCCCACAGGATCGAACGGCCTCATTGCTGTGATGGGCAAGGATGGGGTCGAGCGAATTTCGAATGACAAGATCGAAAGGCATTCGTTCGCGGGACAACTGGAATCCTCGGTGCTCGATATCTGGAAAACGACGAGAGGTCTCATGCTCGTTGATACCGACTTTGAGAATCGACCACTTTGGAAGCAGGAAGGCAATCAATGGCGCCGGTATTCGCTTTTTCCTGATCATCCGCCCGCAAACGACGGAACACAATGGGATTTTGCCGAGCCATTCGGGAATGAAGGAAGCCGTATCGCGGCGTTTGCCCACGACAACATTGGAGGAGGAACCGCCTTCATGATCGAGTTGGACGAGAACGATGCCGCTGAGGTTGTCGATTCCTGGCCTGGAGACAGCAGCCAATATGATACCGCCTTTCTCGTGACTTCTGGCGGCGACGTGCTCAAGACTACTGACCAAAGGCTCTTCAGACGCAGCGGGAAAAAATGGGAAACCATAGGCGTTAGCGATTTTGCATCATCGTTGGTCCGCAGGGGAACGATAAATGGGCGCGAGTTTGTGCTCCTCGGAACCGCAAACGGTTCAGATATTTTTTTGGAAACCTATTATGGCGATCTGCTTCAACTCAGAAAGACCGGTCGAGGCAGCCTCGGTTACAGCCTTTCTCGATCGCGATTCAACGGTCAGGCGGCTCCGCGCGCAGTCTTTGATGCAGTGCCTGAGCCGGCCAATCGCGTCCTCCTCACAACGGCGCATGGCATTTTAGAACTGAATCTGGAAACTGGAAAGCGTACTCCGATCTCCTCGCCGCGCGGCGGAGAAGTCATAACAAGCGTGTGCCGCGACGGCCAAAACCGCCTTTGGGCAGTCGGCGACTTCCTTTGGTTCTCGGCTGATGATGGCCGACATTGGGCGGCGGTCAAACTCCCGATGCTTATGCACACCTCTCCGAAGCGCATACGTGCCAACCCCGAAACCCCTTCACAGATGATTCTCGCGCTAGAGGACCGAGGTTTGGCAACGATTGACGTGCAATCGTATCCTGTCCGGCGAGAGCAGATTTCGCCAAAGTGACTAGCTCCCTGATGGCCGGCGACCGGCATTTGCCGATTGTTTTTTTCCGGCAGGGCTATTCTGCGGCGGCGCGGGGCGGAAGACAAGAGTGTCTGTGGAAACGGATTTCTTGAATGTGGGGCATGCAGGGACCGCCCCCTTCCCGTTGTCCTGCAGGAATTCGAAATTCACCTGAGGCGATTAGCTGCCGGCTTTGGATAGGCGCGTTTTGCCGCAGTTGGCGAAGTAACGTGCCGGCATGGGTCCAGGCGGGCAGCTTCAGTGGTGGCTGTATCCGCATGACCGGCCAATTGGGACTTAAGCTGACGAGAAGGGACTAACGTTTCTCGGTACGAATCCCGAAAGTAGGCGGCCAAGTTCCGTGTTGCCCGTCATCCGTCCGGAATAGCACCAAGCCTTCAGAAACCTTGCACAAGCCGGTCTCCGGCCAACGTTCGTGGCAGAATCGCTAAATCCTCCCGGCACCTTAGAACAAGGCCCGCTTTTCCAACATGTGGCTACCCGGCGACCGCCACGGTCCCGCCCGGTTTGGGCGATTGGTTTCTGCGTCGAGTCGGTGCGCGGTGGGCTTGTAGTCACGGCTGGCGTTGTAGATCGCTGCTGGGCGAGCGCCATTGCGTGTTGCAAAGCGAGACGAAAACAGGCCGGTGTCGACCTTTTCGTTTAGCGGATAGATTTGATGCGGACACCAAGTTTTAGCGATAGCCACGGTCGATCAGCGGTGTACGCGGTGCCTTTGATGACAGAAGCAAGAGCGATGCAGGCTCGATCTCCGAGTGAGAGCCCGGCTTTGCGGGTCTTTGCAATAAGGTCGCCTGTGATCCTGGCGTGAGTATCCGTGAATGGAACGATTTCGGGAATGACGAACACGATACGCTTCCAGATTTCGGCCGGGTCGGCGCCGTCGCGGACGTACCACGCCTGAACCTCTGCGGCATTTACGGAGCTGGCGACAGAGTTCGCTAGAACGTCGTCGGTGAGCTTCTCGGCGCCTGGCTCCTCTTCGAGTAGGGCAATGATCGCGGAAGCGTCAAGCACGTTCTTACTCATGCTTGGCGGCCTCGCGACGTACTTGGATGAATTCGTCTGAAGACAATCGCCCGCTTAGCTTCTTGAACTGCCGGAAGTAAGCTTGCGCTTCGCGTACTCGGCTTCGCAACGTCGAGATGCGCAACTCGTTATCCTCGATGCGAAGTTGTACCTCGTCACCGGCTTTGAGTCCCAAGGCGTCACGGAAAGCCGCAGGTATGACGACGCGCCCTTTGTCCGATATGCGGGCTCTGGCCTGCTGCATGTGTCCCTCCAAGTACAATGTGGCACTACTATATCATAGTGACACAGTACTTACAAGCGGATATCAGCGATGCGCGGGGACCGAAAGGATCATGAATCCCCGGGACAGGCATCTCGTTTCTCCCGAAAGCCGCTGTTCGATAACCGCGGATTCCGGCCGAAGGCGATCAGCGTTCCGGCGTGAAGCCGATCAGTAATCGGGTTCTTCCGGAACAGTGATCGGAATCAGCCGGGTGCCCCAGCTTTTGTTCTTGTATGACCTGCGATGCGGGGTGCCCCATTCTTGCCGCCAAGCGGGAACTTCTGGTGAGGCCTTGATGCGACAGGTTGGCGGCAAGGATGGGACGGAAGGAAGCACGCACAACCAATCCGGGATTCTCGAATCCCGCAAATATCTCAGGCGCCGGGCCAACCTGACCAGATCGAACGAACCTCGATGAAACGTGCACTTTCGCTTTTTTTCTCACGCGCATTGCCGACAGTTGCCGCCCCCTACCCGTACTGATCAGAAAGGTAGGCGGTCACGCCGGCAAGCATATCAACTGGTGGCCTCAGCTTTGGCTCTGATGGCGTATCTGGCCATTGCCATGTCGACGATCTCGGCAATCAGTTGGGTATAGGATCGGCCGGATTTTTTGGCGGACATGGCGAATTCCTGTGTACTCGCCAGCCATGGGTTCGGATTGGCCTCGATGACGTAAACCTCACCCTTGGCGGAAAGGCGCATATCAATCCGCCCGTAATCGCGCAGTTTGACCGCGCGATAGGCGGCGAGTGCCGTTTCCGTCAGGCGAGTTGACGTGTCTTCGTCCAGTCCTTCAGCCGGCGACGACTTGGTGAGCTTATAGGCTTCAGTATCTTTTTCGAACTTCACGTCGAGACTGGCGATCTTCGGGGTTCCTTTCGGCAATCGCGATAGATCCAGCTCCACCAGGGGAAGCGCCTCGGCGGACTCGTAGCTGCCCAAAATGGCGGCATAAAACTCGCGGCCTTCAATGTATTCCTCAATCAGGGCCGGCGAATCGAATTCGTCCTGGATGTATTCCACCCGTTGCATGAGTTCCTTCACGCTGTTCACGACGGCGTCGGCATCGATTCCAATCGAGCCGTCCTCGGCAATGGGCTTTACGATGAGCGGGAAATGAATGTCGTCGGCATGGTCGATGCGGCCGCGAAATGAGGTGGCAAAGTAAGGGGAGCGGATGCCGTGAAAGGCAAACATCTTCTTGGCAACCGCTTTATCCTGGGCCAGAAAGTGCCCATGCGGTCCGGAGCCGGTGTAGGGCAACCCCAGCAGATCCAGATACGCGGCGACGTTCATGTCCTTGGTGTCGTCACCGGCGTAAGACTCGGTCAGATTGAAGACCAGGTCGGCGCTGCATCTGGCGAGAGAGATCAGTGACTGGTTACGTCCGTCCAGCACTTGATAGAAGGGCTCATGGCCCAGTTTTTCCAGGGCCTCAAATATTTCTTCGCGGTCGTGTTTTTCTTTCCTTTTGGGCTTCGACTTCTTGCGCGCCCGTGGCGGTTTCTCCACCTCCTTGGGGACTTCCTCATCCCAGGAGTCGTAGAGCACCGCAACCTTCAACTTTGAGCCAATCATCGCTGTTCTCCCATCCGATGTGTCCGGGCGCCCTTCGCGCCTCTATGACAGCACAAATTTCCCCCGGGCCACATAATTCATGGCCAGCGCAGTCGCATAGACGACCAGTTCGGTCAGGTGCTCGGTTTCGCGCTCCGCGTCTGCCCGAAGGCCAAGCGCTCTCACCCGCATTTCGATCAGTTCCAGCAGCTTTTTTATGAGCGGACGTTGCACTCCGGTCCAATATGCGATTTTGTCGATGAGCGCCTTCCGGTGCTCGTGGATCAGCTCCCCCGCTTGCCGCACCATCCGTTTGCGTCTTTTCGAGACGTTGAAGATGTCGCTGAGGTCGGGGTCCAGTGCCAGGTCCACAATCGAGGGCTCTTCGTTTTTGGAGCGCTGGTAGAACTCGGCAACCGTCGAGTCCATTTGCTCAACGGTAATGTCCGTCTGGCCGTGGGTGCGGGTGGGAATCGTATTCGCCAACGACCGCGCGATGCGATCGACATACTTCAGCTTGGCCAGCGCTCCCCAAGCCTGGTAACGCTTGCGCCACTGCGAGCCCGGCGTGAGCCATACCGCAAAGGTTTCGGCGAAATCTTCATCCGGATGCTTCTGCGCGTACCATCCGGCGATATGCCTTACGTACTGCCGCGAAAAGGGAACCGGCCGGTAGCTGTCCCGGTAGGATCGCCGGAAGGGCCCAAACAACTCTCGCCACGCAAAGCTTTTATAAAGTTCATAGGCGTAATTGAAGGCATGCCCGGCCTCGTGCCGCATATACATCATGATCTCGCGGGCATCCTCCAGGTCGTTCATTTCCTTCTCCAGGCGGGCCAGTTTTGGATTGGCCAGATAAAACGGTATGCCGATCACCGGCTCCCCGGAGGGGCATCCCCATTCGTCGGTCAGATAGCAAACCGGCCGGAATTTCCGGAGACCTTTACGGTCCAGCTCGAGATACAACTGCTGAACAAAGCGTTCGAGCGGCGATCCGTCGAGCCTCAAGCCCAAGTCGCGAATCGGCTTACTGAGGATCTCTCGCACGTCCGGCGACATTTTTTCAAATACTTGCACGGTATTCCAAAATCACACACCAGGGACGATTCCATTGCACACACGTGTGCCTGTATAACACATCCCCCATGCTACGAGCGATCTCTCAGAAACCAAAAGATCACGGAGGACCAGGTACCAAAGGACGATCAGCGCGGCATCTGCGCCGGCTATGCTATTCACGCTCCAACTTCACAACCCTAAGGCGTATATCCCTGCAAAGATCCGCCCGTCCTTCGGGACAGTTGTGGACAGCTTTGGCCTTGAGCTTTTTCAGATCGTCTGCACCCAGTGCTGTGAGACTAATGTGCCTGAAGACAAAGCTTTTGAAATGTTTATCGCTATCCAGCAGGGTGGCCAACCGGGGCAAAGTATCCCAGTTGCCCAGCAGCAGTTTCAGACTAACAACATCATCGTAACCCTCAGCGATGGATCCATCATCACAGTTGTGGTAGCGGAGAAACGAACGATAGAGGGAATCCCAGGTCCGAAGCTGGCCAATTTCCTCCTCAGCGTGCTGAGCCTGCTTTTCGGTGCAACCGGGTCTTTGACCCAGCGCTACAGTACTGCAGCCAAGGCTCAATGCTACAAACCATCCAAAAACTCTCATCAAATTTACCTTTTAGGTGAACAATAAATTTGTTGACGATTTTAAGGCATTCACACGTCTCAGGAATCAAGTGGTCATAATGTTCGCACGCGCTCTTTAATACGTTCGAGTGTTTCTCTGGGCAGCAGGGAGCCACATTATGGTAAAGCTCCATTTTGAGTCCAAGTGCCAAGACGCGGCGAGCGTGGCGCAGGCGCCCGCGCCTGCGGGCCCTATCGCCCTTTCACATACACCCAGGGCCATCCGCGTAAACCG
>CAYZVG010000096.1:0-9435 GCA_964481595.1 uncultured Occallatibacter sp.
GGATGCATGGGTCAGCGCCGTCCTGGGCGTGCAGCCGGGAGCCAGCGGAACAACCGGGTTGGTGATGCCGTCGGCCGTTGAATAGTAGATGCTGCCCACCGCGCCGGAGTAGTCGATGATGCTGTAAGGCTGGCCGCTTTGCAGAACAGCCAGGCCCACCAGTGACCACCCGTCAATCACTTTGCCTTCCCATGCGTACTTGTTGGCGAAGTCGGGAATCTGATAAGCGTAGTTGAGACTGAAGACGTGTGTCCGGTCGTAGTCGGACGAACCGTAGCCGCTGCGCAGGTTAAGCGGGTTGTTGCCGCTATAGAAGAGCCCCAGGCCGCTTTGTTCGTCCAGTGAATGCGACCAGGTGTACGATGCTCCTGCCTGCAATCCGTGGCTGATGCGCTTGTCGACATGTGCCTGCAGTGCGTTGTAGGCGTCGATGCCAGCCGCCTTGTACGTGATCGACTCAGCAGCGTAGCCGATGTAAGGAACGCGCAGATCCACGTTCCCGCCTTCGTAGTTGGCCTGGTAACCGGTGCCATCCGGAAGAGTAGCGCCGCCCACGTTATATCCGTAACTGTAACTTTGTGCGTATGGTGTTCCACCCAGCGTCGGGCTGTTGGGCGAGGCGATAGTCGGTTGATTGAACGGCACCGGAATGACCTGATGCCTGCCGACGTTCCCGACATAGCCAATTTCAACGGCAAGATCCGGCCGCGGCTGCCATTGGAAGTCCAGCGTGTAGTTCATCGTATAGGGCAGCTTGTTAGCGCGATCGTAGACGCCTAGCGAAATCGGCTGGCCGTTATTGATTACACCCGGCGCGCCGTCGCCGAAGTTGGTGATGCTGTATGCATTGGGCAGATAGTTGGCAAGGTCCGAGGCTTTGGGGTTGTTGGGCGCGGCGTATTGAAGCGCTGTGCCGTATGGGTTCGAGAGATTGCCGGTTTCAGCTGTCGGCGGTCCGGTCGGAGGGCCGTATCCGCCATTGCCGCCGCAGGTCGGAATGTAGTACTCGTACAACGACTGCGAACTCGTCGGGCAGCTTGAGGCATTCACGAACGGAAGCTGCTGATTCACACCAAACGGACCGCCGGTCACTGTGCCGATGGCGTATCCCGGTGAGAAATAGCTGAACAACTCCCCGCGATCGTAGTAGATGCCCGCACCGGTGCGGATAACGACTTTGTTATGGCTCCATCCCGGCTGCCACGCCGCGCCCACGCGGGGACCAAGGCCCCACTGGCGGCCGGTCAGCGTGGTGTTGCTCACTCCCTTGGTTCCGTTTGCATTGTTGCCCGCGATAATAAACCCGTAATGCGTCCAGGTGTCGCTTGCAACGCAATAGGAGAACTGGTTTGGGTCGCTGGCGTTGGTGCTGCAGCTATCGGGGTTGCAACTGGGATCGAAGTTATAAATTCGGCCGTATTTCTCAGTAAGTCCGCCATTCCAGTCATAACGCACTCCGGCGGTGATGCTGAGGTTTGGCCTGACTTGGAACTTGTCCTGGGCGAAGAGTCCAGTCTGGTTTGCGCGGTAATACCGGTCCGCATCGCCTTGCAGAAACGAGGTTGCCGTAAAGTTCTGCGTGGAGTACGGCGTCACCCAGTTATTGGCAAAGGTGACAAAATCCGGCGTGGCCACATTGCCCGTCCCGGTCCGCTTGTCGCGCACGTTCAACTGCGTGTTAGACCAGCTCGCACCAAAGCTGAGCGAGTGCTTTCCTTTTGACCAGATACCCGTAGCCGAAGGCATGATCCGGTTTTGAAATACGCCGGTATTGGCGCCCTGGTATTCCGCATTGGGTCCAATGGCGAGCGACGGTGCGGTGAGACCGTAAAGCGGCCCCGGTCCTCCGGATGAACCGTACCCCGTCGACTGGTCGTATGCGTCGCCAATCGCATCGTTGATGGTGATGCCAGGGAAGTAGTTGCCGAAGGCCGAGCTCATGCCCATATCTTGCGGAGTGAATGGCTGCTCGTTGGTTGAGTACGCTTTTTCGCGGAGGAAGCCGATGGTCTCTGTGAGACTAAGGCTCGACTTGATCGTCTGCACGTTGTTAATCGAGAACATCTGAGAACCGGTGTCCATGTGCGCCGTAAATCCGGGCACGTTGGAATAAGCGTATGGCGAGGTGCTGGGATCGTGCTGGTAGAAGTACTTGACCGCGACGATGTCTTTGGCGCTGGCGTTCCAGTCAATATTGCCGACGACCTGGTCCGCGGCGAAGGTCGCCGTGCCCGGTAGAAAGGCATTGTAGGGCGAAAAGACATTGGGTGTTCCGCTCGCATTTTCGTTGGGAATGAGCCAATTTCCCGGCTCGCCGGGCTGCGATTTAGCGTTGAAAAGTGCCAGGGCAACCGGATTGTTCACCACGCTCGGCTCACTCACAGTAACGCCGGAGGTGCCTTCGCTCGTGGTCCAGTTGTTGTTCGCAATGTCTGTCAGGCCGCCCGCGCCGCGGTTGTTATCGTTCAATCCAGGCGGGACGACCAGCAGTTCATCGCCCGTCTCCTGGTCGGAAACATGCAGATGCTGGTAGGCGACGAATCCGAAGAGTTTGTTCTTGACGATCGGGCCGCCCATATCTGCGCCGGCCGTGAAGCGGTGCAGTTGAGGGTTCTTTGCGTAGGCGGGAATGTTGTCGTCTTTCTTGAAGAAGAACGGCGCGGCGTTGATCCAGTTGGTGCCGCGATGCAGATAGAGCCCGCCGTGCAGGTCGTTCGTTCCCGACTTGGTGCTCATGTCGATATGCGCTCCGCTGGAGGAACCTTGCTGAGCGTCGTACATCGAGGCGTTCACGCGGACTTCCGCAATCGTCTCCGGCGCAGGAGTTGGAATCGCGTTTCCAATCGCCAGATACACCGACGAGGCGCTGGGAATCACGCCGCCTGCGGCGTTGTTGGCCTGCCCGGTGTTGTTGACCACGCGGTAAGACTCCACCTGGCTTGTGCTCTTGCCGTTGAACAGGTTGCTCGCGTCCACACCGTTCAGCAGGAAGGCATTGGAGGTATCGCGCTGTCCGTTGGCCCAGATGGGGGCGTTGCCCAGGCCTGAGTTGGCGCCTGTGCCGCCCGGCAACTCGGCGCTTACGCCCGCAGACTCAGTCGCCAGACCGGTAAAGCTGCCCGTCGGCAGCGGAGCGGCATCAATCTGCTGCGTGTCCATCACATAGCCGTTGGTCGTGTCCGTCGCGTTCATCAGCGGCGTGGCTTGCACTTCAATGGTGTCGGTTGCCTCGCCAATTTTGAGAGCCGCATTCAGCGTCGCAGTACGATTGGCCTGAACTGTAATGTGCTCGGTCTTTTGTGCTTCAAATCCTGTCGCCGAATAGGTGAGGGTATATTTGCCAATCGGAAGATTGACGAATGCGTACCCGCCCGTAGCATTGGTTGTCGCCGTGCGCGTAAGCGAAGTTCCTTCAGCCGTCGCTGTCACGGTGGCATTGGGAATTACGCTTCCAGATGGGTCAGTCACTTCGCCGGTAATTCCGCCAAGCGTTTGTTGCGCCAGCAGTGGACAGATAGCCAATGCAACCACGGCCAGCATCGCAAGCAGCCGCGGAAAAGAATATGGGTGAATGCGCTTCGAGAAAGTCATTGTGTGGGCCTCGGAAAAAGGGTGTTCTACGATGTTTTTAGGAAGTCTCTGCGGGCGTCTGATTCGGTAAAAGAGTGCGAGTTTTTCAGCCCTTCAAAAAATGAAAGGAGGGCAGATTGATTTGCACGCTTGCGCGAGTCGTGGCCGACTCTGTGTGAATCTGCAATGACAGAAAGCATATCGGCCAGTGCGTAAGGATCATGTAAAGATTAAAACGCGTTTCCCCACGATTTTCTCTGTGGAAAATTAGGCATATCAACGGCTTGCGGCAGTCATGATAGGTCTCTGCGGGTTGTGTTCGCCGGGAAGAAGGCTCCGACCAACCTCGGAATGCATGATCGCCTTGGTCCATTCCCATTAGCGCGCAGTCAAGATAACATCGGAGGCATGTTGCAGCTTCATTCGGCGTGCAGGCATGGCGCAATCGGCTTGGCAGTTTTCTGCGCCAGGAGCGCAAGCTACTTGGGATTGATCGCATGATGACTCGCTGTGCAAAGATGCTGCTTGTGGCTTCGATTGGCCTGCTTTACACGCTGGTCGTCTTCAACAACCTGACTGATTTCAATTCCAACTACCAGTTCGTGCGCCACGTGCTTTCGATGGATACGACGTTCCCAGGAAATAGCGGGATGTACCGTGCATTAACGTCGCCTGCCTGGCACCTCGCGTTTTATTTATCCATCATTGCGTGGGAGACCGCCACTACGATTCTGCTTTGGTGGGGCGTTGTGAAGCTCATGCGTGCCTTGCGCCTCGCCGCAATAGAATTTAACGCGGCCAAGCGGATTGCGCTTTTGGCGCTGACAACCTCGCTGTTGATGTGGCTGGTTGCCTTCCTGGCCATTGGCGGGGAGTGGTTCCTCATGTGGCAGTCGCGCGATTGGAACGGGCAGCAAGCCGCCTTCCGCAACTTCACCGTTGTCGGACTTGTGTCACTGTTTCTCATGCAGCCGGATACAGACGAACAGCCCTGAGCCGTGAGCAATGCACTCTCAGTCTGCGAGTACGACAGTTCTCTTTTTACGCAGGCTGTACCAGGCAATGCCGGCCGCGATGTATCCGACGTAGATGAATGGGATTCGTGCATGCGCCGGATCGGACGACGACCTTATGTCAAAGACCGCAACCATGATCATGACGAGAACCGTAACGACGCTGATAATGGCGACCATGTGCGAGTGCTGCCCCAGCGCGCGGCGCGCAAAAGGCAGCGCGAGCGCTACCAGAGCATACGCAGTGAGAAAGCCGAACACTGCCAACGAGCCCAGCAGGTCGTACATCTCAGCGCCCGTAATGCCAAACAATGCCAGCAGCAGCGTGGCCGCCAACATCAATGCCGCCGATAGAGCGATGGCTGTCCCCGGTGTCTTGTGGCGTTCGCTGGTTCTTTCAAGTGCTGCAGGCAGCAGCCCGCTCCGCGCCATCTTCATCAGTACGCGCGCGGCTGCCGTAATGCAGGCCAGAACGCACGCAACCATGCTCACCATCGCGCCCAGGTCGATGGCGACGCCAAGCCATGGGAATCCAGCCTTGCCTGCCAGCAGGTGCAGCGGACTGGTAGTGTCGCTTAGTTGCGAGCTCTGGCCGCGGAAGCCAAATACCTCAGCGTAAGAACACAGCATGAAGAAGACGCCCGCAAGCACTCCGCACTGGATCACAGCGCGTGGA
Source organism: uncultured Occallatibacter sp. (assembly GCA_964481595.1). Classification (GTDB taxonomy): domain Bacteria; phylum Acidobacteriota; class Terriglobia; order Terriglobales; family Acidobacteriaceae; genus Telmatobacter. The sequence goes on from CAYZVG010000096.1 coordinate 5,260, forward strand.
ATGGTCCGCAGCGGCTCGCGCGCTTCGCCGCCTAGTGTTGTCGCCGCCTCAAAGCCCACAAAGCTGAACATGGAAAGAACGAGTGCCGGTCCCAAGGAGGAAAACGTTACGCCCTTCAGCCGGAACTGATCCATGTCGAGATGAAATCCAAATCGAATGGGAAGAATCAGCAGGACAATGGCGATCAAGCTCACCGAACAGATTTCAATCCAGAGCATCAACTCCGCCGATAGTTTGATGTCGCGATATGCGACGAGTCCTGCCGCTAAACACACCAGCGCCAGGCAGGCAATCGCTGGTGCAGGCGCATGAAAAAGCTCTTGCGCAAACAAATCGATATAGTAGAGCGCTCCTCCCGCCACCGAAGCTCCAGTGGCAAGATAGGCCAACAGCAGTGCCCACGCCGCCGTCACGCCGAATATCGGCGGCAGCGTATTGGCGGTATAGGCGTAGAGAGATCCGGGCGAGGCCGAGAGCCGTGCAAAACGGCTCACACAGAAACCGACCAGCAGCGTCGCGCCCGTCGCCAGCAGGTAAACAAACCACGTGGCGTTTCCTGCCAGTGCGAATACGAGTGGAATCGTCAGAGATGCCGAAGTGCTCGGCGCCATGGCCGATACCGACTGCGCCAGCGTTTCAACCGGCCCCAGAGCTCCTGCGTGAAGGCCGTAGCTTTCTCTGTTTTCATCGGGTGTGCTTGCAACGGCCTTCTCATTCAAGGATTCTGTCACCGATCTGCCTTTCCCCTTTGTCTTAATATGCTGCTCATCCTGTGCCGTGCCCGAAGCACCGCCTTATCGTTCTACCGTGGCTTCAATGTAGCCGTGAGGCTCATCGATCGGGACGAAGATGTGGTTCGGATTGTCCTGTCCGAAGGGGCTCAAGTCCGCAAGCAGATGATGCAGATTCGGCATGGTCAGGTGAATCCGTTCGATCTCCGGCGCAGCCTCCAGCGCGGCTTCTCCCATGTCGAACAGTGTGTGCTGCACGCTCAAACTATCGTGGGCGGCGAACTCCTTCAGCAGTGCGGTTGTAATGCGCGCGCGTGCTTGTGCAAAATCCACCGCCGGTGAAGCGTAATCCCAGCTTACCGTTGCGCAGGTGCCGAAGATGCGATCAGTCGCGGGCTTGAGCGTGGTCAGCTTGTCTTTGATGTAGCCGGTGAATGCGGATTTTGTCGTTTTGAGAATCGTCAATCCATCCACTCCCGACGTAATCGACCACGCGCCGCCTTGCTTGCGCACAGCGTTCACGGTTTTCACCTCAGGGCCGCCCAGTTTAAACGCGGTGCCTTCCGCAGCGCCGTCGATTGCCATCCGTTCCCAGGCGCGCTCCTCCACTTCCACCTTCACGTCTGAGACCTGTGCGTTGTTCTTCAGCAGGTAATCGCCCAGTTCCATGGCGAACTGCTCAATGGTCTCGGCGCTGGAACTGCGCGCGACGTAGTAAACGGTGTTCTTCATTGTGTCGGTGGGAAGAACTTTGCTGTTGTCCGCCTGCGTAAAGCTGGATTCGAAGTCTCCCTCAAGCAGAACGCGCACACTCCACTCGTTGAAGTCGTGCGTGTCGCCGTGCCGCGTGATGCGCGACAGCCGCACGCGCGATTTTCCGTAGCGATTGCTGCCCAATTTGGCCATGTCAGCTTCTTGCCTCACTGTCTTTGGTCATTCAGCTTCCACGATAGGTGGTGTAGCCGTTGTCGCTCAACAGCACCGGCAAATGATAGTGCTCCGTGCCGTCGCAGTTGAAGGTGATGGAAATCTCGGGATAAATGCTGATGCGGCCTTTGCCGGCCAGGTACGCGCTGGTGTCGTAGGAGAGCCGGTAAATGCCCTCGGCTGCGTCCAGCCTCAGATCGCGGCACCGGCCATCGGCATCGGTCATGCTCGTAGAAATCTCAACCCAATCGAAGTCGGCCACACGATCGGTCCCGTCGCCCGACCAGTGAGCTTCAAGCTTGTCGAGCCGAACGCGGATTCCCGCTGCCGGTTTGCCCAGCACAACATCCAACACGTGCGTAGTAATTGCACTCATTCAATCAACCACTTTCCCAATCGGATTTGCATTATCTGCCGTTGCTGTTCTGCTGCCTCGCGCAACTCGGTCTCTCGATCGTTCGCCAGACGGCGTTTCAGAATTGCAAGCATCTCATCCGCGGACTTGCCTGTCGCGCACACAATGTAGTTGAAACCAAATCGCGCCTCATACCGCGCATTGCCCTCGGCAAGCTCTTCCATCACCTTCGACGTCGCGTTTGCTGCCGAGGCCTGCTCCTGTTGCGACCACGCGTTTGACTTTGCGGTAGCGTGCGCGGCCTTGCGTTCGCCGATGCGCGGATGGCAGGCAAATGCCTCCATCCAGTCGGCCAATTCCATCGTGCTCCACACGCGGTCGGCGGCTTCGCTCAACTCCACTATGCTGTCGATAGGTCGCAAATCGACCATCGCCAACGCCCAGTTCTTCGCGCCGCAGAACGCGATCATCGCGTCCAGTGCAATCGCATCGTCGGCCTTGTTCCAGGCTTCAAGCGTTTCGTTCATTGCTGTGTACCCAGGTGCGCCAGCTCAAGCAGAAACTCTTCAAGCAGGTTGGCAGCCACGCTCTTTCTGTATGCGGCTGTAGAGCGGATGTCGTCGATGGGCTGTGCTTCGGCGGCGAGTGCGCGGCGCGCTGCTTGAACGGTCTCCCGATTCATCTTCTGTCCCAGCAATACATCTTCAGTTTGCGTCAGGCGCGCAGGAAAGGCTGCAAGGCACGCGGCTCCTAAACGAATCTCGCTCACTACATTCCCGTCAAGCAGAGCCGTTCCAGCCAAAGCGACCTTTGAAATCGCCATCGCCCGCCGCGTTCCCACTTTGCGCAGATACTGTCGATGGTGCGCAAAGCGCCGCGGTACATGAATTGCGAACAGTAACTCATCCGCGGCCATCGCATTGCGTTTGTAGCCAGTGTGAAACTGCGCGTAAGGAATGCGCCGGCTGCCGCGATGAGAGATGAGTTCAACTTCCGCATCGTACGCAAGCAGCGCGGGCGATGAATCCGCAGCCGGCGAGCCATTCACCAAATTGCCTCCGATGGTTGCGCGGCTCTGGTTCGCAACGGAGCCGATCCAACTGGCGGCTTTGGCAAGCAGCGGCAACTCGGCGGCCAATCCTGCGTGTGCGCGCAGATCGAGAAAGGTAGTGCATGCGCCAATTGTGTAGTGTTCTCCGTCCGCTTGAATAAAGCGCAGATCGCGGATGCCCCACAGGTTGACGAGTCTGCGCGCCCTCAGCCGTCCGACTGAAAACGCAACCATCAGCTCGGTTCCTCCGGCGATCGGCGTCCATTCTCCGGGCGCTGAAGCAAGCAGATCGAGCACTCCGGCCAGGCTGCCGGGTGCAATCAGCTCGTGCGCCTCCGCATTACCGCGCATGGCCTGCCTCGGTTGTGTCCGCGTGCGCCGCTGCAGCCAGAACCGATTCAAAGATTCGCATAAAGCCGGTACACCGGCAGAGATTTCCTGCCAGGCCTTCGCGAATCTCATTCATATCGGGTTGCGGATTGCGCTCAAGCAATTGCGCCGCGGCCATCAACATGCCAGGCGTGCAAATGCCGCACTGTGCGCCGCCGCAATCCAGAAAGGCCTGCTGCAAGCCATTGAGCTTGCCATCGGTCGCGAGTCCCTCCACGGTTTGAACGTTCGCTCCTTCCGCCTGAACCACGGGCACCAGACAACTATTCACCAACTCGCCATTGATGCGCACCGAGCATGAACCGCATTCGCCTTCGCCGCAGCCTTCCTTGGTCCCGGTAAGATGCAGGTCCTCGCGCAGTACGTCGAGCAACCGCTTCATCGGCGGCGGCTTCACCGTTACTGCGCTGCCATTCACGGTGAAATGGATTGAAGGCCATTCGGTGCTCATAGCGTCGCCAACTCCTCCGCGTTCTTGTACCTGGCGTACAAATCTTCCGGCAGCAGAGGAATCGAGTTGAAGCTGGTGCCTGTCGCATTCACAATTGCATTAAGGATTGCAGGCGCGGGGCCGTCATGCGGCAACTCGCCAATGCCCTTCGCGCCATACCCGCCATAAGTGTAGGGAATCTCCTCAAAGTACACATGAATCGGCGGAACATCCGCGGCGGTGGGAATAATGTAGTTGGTCATCTGGTTGTTGGCCATGTGTCCGTTTTGCA